>NZ_JAQCNX010000097.1:0-514 GCF_036857515.1 Candidatus Rickettsia tasmaniensis
ACACAAAATTAGAAAACGAATTTGCAACCATCTCACATTTTAATAATATCTTGAGCATATTATACTGGGATGTATAATATGCTCAAGATATTATTAAAATGTGAGATGGTTGCAAATTCGTTTTCTAATTTTGTGTAGTTGTTGTTCATATGTTCCCTATTATGTCATTCCTGCTTTCGCAGGAATGACATAAAAACCGTACCGCTAGTGCCTATTACAAATGCAAAATGACATAATAGGGAACATATGAACAACAACTACACAAAATTAGAAAACGAATTTGCAACCATCTCACATTTTAATAATATCTTGAGCATATTATACTGGGATGTATAATATGCTCAAGATATTATTAAAATGTGAGATGGTTGCAAATTCGTTTTCTAATTTTGTGTAGTTGTTGTTCATATGTTCCCTATTATGTCATTCCTGCTTTCGCAGGAATGACATAAAAACCGTACCGCTAGTGCCTATTACAAATGCAAAATGACATAATAGGGAACATATGAACAAC
>NZ_JAQCNX010000004.1:0-34994 GCF_036857515.1 Candidatus Rickettsia tasmaniensis
AAGCTACAATCTATTTACAAAGCGCAGATGTAAAGAATTTTGTAGCAAAAATTACATTACCTGAAAAATTCTTGCTCCAAGGGCAAGATTTTGAGATTTTAAAAGGATATAGTAAATAGCGTAGTTGTTGCGTGGTTCGGTTTTCCGCTGTCATTCCTGCAAGGCATTGTTGTGTGGATACACCGGGTCGTTATTGTGAGCAGCCATAGGCTGCGTGGCAATCTCATGAAATAATAACAAACTCCTGAGATTGCTTCGTCAATTGCTATGCAATTTCCTCGCAATGACGAAAAGTTAGAACCACACAACAACGTCTTTCAAAATAAAGGATAACGATGCTTACTTCATACGCTTCTGATCCTCTTAGAAGTAGGGGAAGATTATATAAGGAAATCCAGACCTCTTATAGAAACGAGTTTGAACGTGATCGTGATCGCATTATACATACTAATGCATTTAGGCGTTTGCAATATAAAACTCAAGTTTTTATTAATCACGAGGGAGATCATTACAGAAATAGGCTAACTCATTCTCTAGAGGTTTCGACTGTTGCACGTTCGGTTGCTAATACTTTAAATTTATCAAATGATTTAGCTGAGACAATAGCACTTGCTCATGATCTTGGGCATACGCCTTTCGGTCATGCGGGAGAGCGGGCTTTAAATGAATGTATGAGAGAGTATAACGGCTTTTCTCATAATGCTCAATCTTTAAAGATACTAACATTACTTGAAAAAAGATATGCGGCTTATAATGGAGTAAATTTAACATGGGAAGTTTTAGAAGGAATAGTAAAACATAACGGTCCTATACTAGGCGAGATAAATGAATATATAGCAGAGTATAATAAGCAAAATGATTTAGAACTTAGTACCTATGCATCAGCAGAGGCTCAAATAGCAGCTCTTGCCGATGATATTAGCTATATTTCGCATGATTTGGAAGATAGTATCGGTGCTAAAATTATCGATTTTAATAGTCTTGCTGAACTTAAATATATTGATCAACATGTTTTTGAACTCAAGTCAAAATTTAAAAATATTAGTTCCTCATGTCTGATTTATGAGGTAGTACGTAAGCTAATACATGAGTTAATTACCGATTTATTATGGCAAACAAAAGAAAATTTAAATAAAGAAAAAATTACTAACATAGATGAGATACGTAACTTGAATTATCAAATAGTGGATTTTACGGAAAAAACTAATGAAAATATTAAGGAAACTAAGAAGTTTCTTCATGAGCGAGTTTATAAAAGTAATAAAATTACGGCCATCAGCCTTAAATGTACTAAAATCGTACAAGGTCTGTTTAAGGTTTATATGGATGATATTAATTTATTGCCGGTTAATTGGAAAATGCTAATAGACTCTAATGAAACATATAGTAAAGCTAGAGTTGTTGCTGATTATATAGCAGGGATGACTGACCGTTTTGCCATTCAGGAATATAATCAGCTCTGCTCGACTTCCTACATAACTTGCTTCTAAGGGTAATTTGTGCGTTGCTCCGGTACTCGCATCCTCACGTACTAAAGTGTACGCTGTGGTGCTGCGTTCTGTGTCTCCTACAAATTCCTCCTTATTAGCGAGCGTTTGTAAGAATTCTATTCGCTGAATTTTAATAACATTTAATAATTATGAATATATTTAATCAATTGAAACAAGATATAATTGTGGCAAGTAGGCAATTATATAATAATCAAGAAATAGCAAATACTGCTACTATTGAAACACCGAAAGATAGTTTTAACGGTGATTTATCAAGTAATATTGCAATGATTATTGCAGCTAAAGAAAGTATTGCTCCTCGGGAAGTGGCTTTAAAATTTAAAGAAGTCCTTATAACATTACCTTATATTGCAAGTATAGAAATAGCAGGACCGGGCTTTATTAATTTTACTATAAAAGCTGATAGTTGGCAGGCATCAATAAAGGATATTTTACAGCATGAAGAAAAGTTTTTTGAAATTGATATAGATAAAAGCAGAAATATTAACATCGAGTATGTTTCGGCAAATCCCACCGGTCCAATGCATATAGGGCATGCTAGGGGTGCGGTATATGGTGATGTGCTAGCAAGGATTTTGCAAAAGGTAGGTTATTCCGTTACAAAAGAATATTATGTTAATGATGCAGGCTCACAAATAAATGATTTAGTTAGTACGGTATTATTACGTTATAAAGAGGCTTTAGGTGAGCAAATTACTATCTCTGCCGGGTTATATCCGGGAGAGTATTTAATTCCGCTTGGGCAAATTTTAGCGAAAGAATACGGCAATAAATTATTAACGATGAACGATGCTGAAAGGTTCAAAATAATCAAAAGTTTTGCCGTAGAAAAAATGCTTGATTTAAATAGAAAAGATTTAGCAGATTTAGGGATTAAACATGATATATTTTTCTCTGAGCAATCATTGCATGATAAAGGTGAGATAGAGGAAACAGTTAAACTACTGGAGCGTATGGGGCTAATTTATGAAGGTACGTTACCTGCCCCTAAAGGTAAAATTCACAAAGAGTGGGATAATAGAGTTCAAAAATTATTTAAATCTACTAAGTACAGTGATAGTCAAGATCGTCCTATAGAAAAAGCTGATGGAAGTTGGTCTTATTTTGCTTCTGATCTTGCATATGCTAAGGATAAAATAGCGCGGGGAGCGAATCACTTAATTTATGTACTTGGTGCCGATCATAGTGGATATGTTAAAAGAATTGAGGCAATAGTTAAAGCTTTAGGTAAGGAGCAGGTTAAAGTGGACGTTAAAATCTGTCAATTGGTCAATTTCGTTGAAAACGGTGTGCCGGTTAAAATGTCAAAACGTCTTGGGAGCTTTGCTAGTGTGCAAGACGTAAATCATGAGGTGGGGAAAGATATAATAAGATTTATGATGTTGACTAGACAAAATGATAAGCCACTTGATTTTGATTTGGTAAAAATGAAAGAACAATCAAGAGAAAATCCTATCTTTTATGTACAATATGCACATGTGAGAACGATATCTATTTTATCAAAAGCTAGAGAATTAATGCCTGAATCTTATAATAACTTTGAAGCAGGTAAGTATGATTTATCTTTATTATCCTCTGAAGAAGAAATTGAGATTATAAAACTTTTGGCTAGCTGGACAAAAACATTAGAAGCATCTGCAAAATATTTTGAACCGCATCGCATCGCATTTTATTTAATAAATTTAGCCTCAAAATTTCATTCTATGTGGAATTTCGGTAAAGAAAATAGCGATTATAGATTTGTAATTGAGAGCAATAAAGAATTAACTCTAGCACGCCTTGCTCTTGCAAGTGCCATACAGAAAGTTATAGCTAGCGGTCTCGAAGTGATAGGTGTAGAACCAATGAACAAAATGTAGTTAGGTTTTCATCGTCATTGCAAGGAGGTATTGCTCATGTGGATACCGAGTCGTCATTGCGAGCAGCCGTAGGCTGCGTGGCAATCTCATGAAATAATACTCCTGAGAGTGCTTCGTCAAAACTTACAATTTTTCCTCGCAATGACGTTTTTCTATTATCAAATTACTAAATATGATCAATAATATTTTTATTAAAATATTTCTAGTATTTTTAGTATGTATATCTGCTATTTATTTTGGTTATCAATATTATCAGAATAGCAAGCCGGTAATTACTATTTATCCTGATGAGCTGCCTACAAAAATAAAACCGTCTATAATAGAAAATAACCAAATAGCAGCAGTACATAGTACAATATATGAAAATCTTATTGCTAAAGATACAAATATTAAAACCGTAAAATTGCTCCCTGACCCTGAGAAACCTATGAGTATAGATTCTCGTAACCAAAGTCAAAGCGATGAATCTTTTGATGAAATATCTAACCTTATTGCATTAATAGAGCCAAATAATAACTCCAAAAATGAAACGGATTTAAATATAATAAAGCTTGAAAAAGGAAGTAAAGATAAGGTTAGTAATGCTAAAAATTGTAAAAATAATGAAAGTTATAAAGTACAACTAGGTTCGGTAAAATCTGAAGCAGAAGCAATGAAAGAAGGGGAAAGAATAAAAAAGCAATTCCCGAAAATTCTTAAAAATGTTGTTATCACAACCAAAAAAGTTAAATATGACGACGGCAAATTTTTCTATTTAATCTTAGCCGGTGATTATGGTAATCTTAGTCAAGCTAAAGCGGTTTGTAAGAAATTAGCTTATAATAAGCAGAGTTGTGTGTTGAAGTGATATTTGTATACTCTTATGTCATTCCTGCGAAAGCAGAAATCCATCATAAAGCGAGATAAATCGAGCTTTTAATTTTAAGAATTTGCTGTGTTTATACTTTTTTTCTGGATTCCTGCGAAAGCAGGAATGACATAGAGAACCACGCAACAACGACTGCTCGCAATGACGATAAATAAAAACTAAATAACTTATGAAAGAAGCTAAAATAGAAAATATTGACTTTGGTAATGCATTATCAGAGCGTTATCTTGCTTATGCGTTATCAACAATTATGTCACGTTCGCTTCCTGACGTACGTGACGGACTCAAACCTGTACATCGTAGGTTATTATACGCAATGCTACAGTTAAGGCTTGAGCCGAATTCCGGCTATAAGAAATGTGCAAGGGTGGTCGGTGACGTAATAGGTAAATACCACCCGCACGGTGATGTGGCAGTGTATGATACCTTGGTACGCCTTGCTCAGCATTTTTCGTTGCGTTATCCTTTAATTGATGGGCAGGGTAATTTCGGCTCTATCGACGGTGATAATGCAGCAGCTATGCGTTATACCGAATCACGTATGACGGACATATGTACATTATTAATGGAGGACATCGATAAAGATACGGTAGATTTTCGCCCTACTTATGATGATTCCGATTTAGAACCGGTAATAATGCCGGCAAGTTTTCCGAATTTACTAGCTAATGGTTCTGAAGGGATAGCAGTCGGTATGGCAACCAATATACCGCCGCATAATTTACATGAGCTTTGTGATGCTCTAATACATTTAATCGACCATCCGAAAGCTGAAATTAACGATATAATGAACTTTATCAAAGGTCCTGATTTCCCGACCGGCGGCATAATTATTGATAAAGCTGAAGTTATTAATGCTGCATATACTACTGGACGCGGTAGTCTTAGAGTGAGAAGCAGATGGGAAAAAGAGGAGCTAAGTTACGGTACATATCAGATAGTCGTAACCGAAATACCTTATCAGGTTCAGAAATCAAAACTTATAGAACAAATAGCAATATTACTAAAGGATAAAAAAGTTCCCCTTGTTAACAATATTAGAGATGAATCAACAGACATTATAAGGTTGGTTATAGAGCCGAGAGATCGGGGATGTGATCCGCAAATAGTTATGGAATCTCTATTCAAGCTAACGAATTTAGAAAGCCGCATTCAGTTAAATATGAATGTGATCGGCAGTAATAACGTGCCGAGAGTAATGAATATTTTAGAGATTTTACAAGAGTTTCTAGATCATAGACAAAATATTGTTACTCGCAGATCAACTTATCTTTTAAACAAAATCAAGCATCGTTTAGAAATTCTAAAAGGGCTTAGGATAGCTTATCTAAATCTTGATGAGATAATTAAAATTATTCGTGAAGAAGATGAGCCAAAAGCGATAATGATGGAGCGGTTTAAACTAACCGAAATACAAGTAGAAGCGATATTAAATACCCGTCTTCGCTCGCTTCGCACGCTTGAAGAGCAGGAAATTATTAATGAGCATAGTAATTTGCAGAAGCAACAAGCTATATTGGCAGAAATTCTAAATAATCCTAAAGAACTATGGAAAATAGTTAAAAAAGAAATCAAAACAGTACAAACGACATTTGGATTAAATACGGTAATAGGAGCAAGGCGTACAAGCTTTGAGGAAGTAACGCTTACGAATCAAGTAGTTGATATAACGGCTTTCATTACTAAAGAGCCGATTACTATTATCTGCTCAAAAATGGGGTGGGTGCGTTCGTTAAAAGGTCATAACACCGATTTATCGACTATCAAATATAAAGAAGGTGATGCAGAAAAATTTATTTTAGAAGCTTACACGACTGATAAAATATTAATAGTTAGTTCAGAAGGCAGATTTTTTACTTTGCTTGCCGATAATATTTCCAAAGGTAAAGGAACAGGGGAATCTATAAAACTACTTGTGGGTATAGGCAATAACGATATTACGAATATTTTAGTCTATAAACCTGATCAGCTTTTATTACTTGCAAGTAGTGTAGGTAAGGGGTTTTTAGTTAATTCAAATGAAGTAATGGCTCAAACAAAAATAGGAAAGCAAATTATGAATGTACCGGATGGTCATGTATGTATAGCTTGTTTACCTGTAAACGGGGATAGTATTGCTTGTATCGGTGAAAGTCGTAAATTACTGGTATTTAATATAGATGAAATGCCTGAAATGAAAAAAGGGCAAGGTGTAACGCTGCAAAAATTTAAGAATGCTAAGCTTCTAGATATTAAAATATTCAATAAAGAAGACGGCTTAGGTTGGAATAACAATGGAAAAGTAAAACTTGAGAAAAACATTGTTGCATTTTTAGGCAAAAGAGGTAGTACCGGTAAATTACCTCCTATGGGCTTCCCAAAAAATAATAGATTTTCATCATAATTATAATAAAGATTGAGTATATACAAAAAAATAGCATATTTTATATGGTTTGATATAAGCGAGTTATTTATAAATTCGCTTGTACCGTTCTATTATTAAAAGTTTTTATAGGCTTTTAAACTCATCTTACCTATTTAAATTAATAGATGTTACTATCTCCTACTCCTATAACATCAACCTGATCATCCTGATAACCTTCCTCTAATTGATAATATGTAAAATCTTCATTATTATTACTGAAAAGGTTATAAACACCAGTTAATAGCGTATTACTATCTTTGAAAAATTGAATTATAGTAGAACAATCCTCTCTAATTGTATCTATTAAAGGTTTTTCGATAGTGGCAGCCATAAGTGCTGGTACCTTTATTGCATCAAATTTGCTTATAACGTGGTTGGGGGGGCTTGAAATCTTTTTAAGGTAAAACCTATACTCATTAAATGAGGGATTGCAGTAATATATTTATCTATAATGGTTTCCATCATGTTTTTAAATACATTTAATATAGGAGAGAAAAGATTTTCATTGTCCTCTGCTGGTTTTTCGATGTTCTGAGTTACATATCTTTAGAGAATTATCCTGTTGCATATTAAAAAACTTCAATGCTGCCTCAAAATCCCTGTCTTTTGTATAGACTTTCTGAATATTTAAAGCATGTAATATTGTAAATATTTTTTTAAGTTGGAACTAGAAACAAAATTACATGCATCTTTAAATAATAATTTAGAAGCGGTTGCATATCTTGTAACTGCTTTTAATCCATTTACAAAGGAATATCCTGAGCTTGTAAATGGAGCATGATTCATAGTGTTACTCCTGTTTTAAAATAATAAAAATCATATATCACATGATTACCATATATTATGGTTGCATCACAATATATGGTAATCAGAGAAAATCAATATCTAAAAATAAAAAAAAGTAAAATATATAATTTTATTTAATCAAAAGGCAGTATAATATAAATTTTTCAAGGTTCGCCGGTACTTGAAGTACAAAAGCTAAGCATAATTTGACAAGAATTAGAGAGCTGTAAGCTAATAGAATGGTTTAAAGATTTAACAGAAGAGAAAAGAAGATTATTACAACGACAGAACTATAAAGTTTATTGATCGTTCAATTAAAAAAATGGAATAATCAAGGCATAAGATTGCTCTAAGCCTTAATTATAATAGTGATGGCAAATTAATTTGTAAATAATTAAAACTTAAGTTTTGTACCTATAAGACCAACAGTACCTCGTGTTGTTTTACTAGGTGCTTCAGGGGAATATACAGGTTTACCTTTAGCTTGGAAATGAGAAATTTCAGCATATGGTAATAAACCAGGCATGATTTTATATTCAGTAGCGAGGCTTACAGCATCAACGGTGTTTTTATATCTTGAAGTTTTAAGATATTCAAGACTTGTTTTTATAGGTCCTTGTCCATAAGCAACTGCCCCATTGTAATAATAGGTATCACGACCGACTTTATAATATTCCCTAGCGGTTAAGCTTTTACCTAAATTACCGTAAGAAGCACCACAAGAGAAATTACCGTAAGTAAATACAGCTCCAAGATTATATGCTTTTAAATTAGAAAGCTTATAGTTATTAAGCACTTGAATTGTAGTTCCGTCCATTTTAGCATGAATAAGACGACGAGCAGGCTTACCGTATTCCCCAGTGACAGATAATTTTAAGTCTGCATCTTCGCTAATTTCATGTTCATAAGTTAAGCCGGCAGAAAAAGCATCCCTAATATTCTGATTAATAGTCATGGTTTCGTTATTCTCTAATTTAACCGTCTTTATTCCGGTTTTAGAAACACTAACTCCATTTCTGCCTGAGCTTTCAAGCGTTAAATTATTTATATCTCTATTACCGCCTGTATTAGCAGTATCGGGAGTATAAGAAACTCCGGCTTGGAAGCCTTTCATTTTAGGCGTGAAAAAATTCAATCTTCTAGCTTTCTCAGCTTTATCATTGATTTGATCAAAAGAATTAGAGTATGACTCAAGATAAAAGCTAGCATTAGTATCAAAATCCGATTTTAAACCATTATATCGCATATATTGACTGTCAAGTAGAGCATATCTAGACCATCCTCCGGGACCTGCAGTTACTTGACTACCGGTAATACGCAACTTAGCGCTTGCATCAGCAGGAGAGCCGAGTTCTACTTTACCGTAACTAGTTTCAATAAAGATATGTGATCCATTATAACTTGTAGAGGTTTTTGCTCTTGTAGTAGGCTGAAGCACTATTTTAGCACCTGCTATTACATCATTGATAGTTTTAGCAATAGTGGCCGCAAACGCTGCTTCCGTGTAAAACCCTAGCTTTTTCCTGTTATCAGTTACATTTTTATCAAATAAAATTAAATGATCCTGTTTAATATAACCGCTTTCAAATAAATAGAATCCTTCTAATTTTATTTCAGTATCAGAATTAGAAATAACAGGTGTTGGATTTTTTTCGGCAAGACCAGCCGATGCAAGGCAAATAATACTTGCAGCTAATAATAATTTTTTCACTTTAATAAAGCTCCTAATAAACTTAAATATAAATCAACTACACATATAAATATAATAATACTTTTCAGAATTGACAATAAAAAACTATTTTAATTTGTAATAATTTAATTTTAAGTATATAACGTTGTATTATTATCACTATCATTATTCAATAGTCTCAAACTTATAGTTTGAAAGAAAAATTTTGTATTGTAAATAATTATGAGTTATAATCATTAGTTTATTAATTAAATACAAGTTTTGATTATGGCTATAATGTCAGATAAGTGGATAAAAGAAGCTGTTATAAATCAAAGTATGATAAGGCCCTTTGCGGAAAAGCAGGTAAGAGTGCATAATAAAGAAAAGATTATTTCTTACGGCTTATCTTCTTACGGCTATGATGCTAGAGTATCTAATGAATTTAAAATATTCACCAATATAAATTCTACTACGGTTGATCCAAAAAATTTCATTGAATATAATTTAGTTGATAGAGAAGTAGATGTGTGTATTATCCCACCTAATAGCTTTGCCCTTGGCAGAACTATAGAATATTTTAAAATACCGCGTGATGTATTAGTTATTTGTGTCGGCAAGTCCACTTATGCAAGATGCGGTATAATAGTAAATGTGACTCCGTTAGAACCGGAGTGGGAAGGACATGTAACTTTAGAGTTTTCTAATACTACTCCATTACCTGCTAAAATATATGCAAATGAAGGAGCTTGTCAGTTTTTATTTTTAAAGAGTGATCAAATTTGCGATACTTCATATGCCGATCGCCAAGGAAAATATATGAAACAAGTAGGCGTAACTTTACCGCTAACATAACTTTTTTATGTAGAAAATTATATTAAATTTTTAATAAGGATTTTTATGAGTACAATAAACACCGATACTAATGAGACAATGCCGCATATTTCCGTTAATGCACAATATATAAAAGATTTATCTCTTGAGAACCCTTCTACCCCGTCTTCTCTTGCGGCTTTGGATCAACGCCCTAAAATTGATTTATCTCTAGATATAAATATTACTAATTTATCGGAAGAAAATTTCTATGAAGTAGAGTTAAATATCGAGGCAATTGCAAGAAATGAGAAATATAAATTATTTCAGATAGAATTAAAATATGCTGGAGTATTTAATTTAATTAATATTGATTCTGAACAACATCCGGTTTTATTATCCGTTCATTGTCCGGCAATGATATTTCCATTTGCTAGAAAAATTATAGCTAGCTGTACTCAAGATGCAGGATTCCAGCCTTTAATGATTGATCCTATAGATTTTGGTGCCTTATATCATAAGAAAATGTCGGAGCATCAAAACTAAGAAAATCATTCAATTATTTAATAAATTTCGTTTTAAACACCATGGTTTTTAAATCACAGATAGAGCTTAATAGTAAAAATTTTATCAATTTGATTAAATATTCTTTACTTATGTTATTAATGAATGTATAAAGCACTAGATAAAAAATTATAATTTAGTTAACAATAATTAACTGTAATTAAAATAGCACAATATAAAAATTGAATTTTATGGAGAAAAATAATGAGAGTTTTGTTAATTGAAGGTGAGCCGGAAATGGCTAACTTAATTGAGCTAACTTTAGCTTCAGAAGGGATAGTTTGTGATAAAGCTTCAGTTGGTGTAGAAGGTTTAAGACTTGGTAAAGTTGGTGGTTATGATCTAGTAATCTTAGACCTTATGTTACCGGATATTAATGGTTTTGAGATATTACTAAGATTGCGTGCTGCAAAAATAAAAACCCCAATCTTAATTTTATCTAGCTTAACGGATACGTATCAAAAGATTACTGGTTTCTCTTCCGGAGCCGATGATTATCTAACCAAGCCGTTTGTAAGAGAGGAATTAATTGCTAGAATTAAAGCTATAGTTAGACGTTCTAAAGGTCATGCAGCATCAGTATTTAGGTTTGATAAGGTTAGCATAAACCTAGATACTAGAAGTGTAGAAGTTGACGGCAAAAAAGTACATTTGACGAACAAAGAATATGCTATTTTAGAGCTATTAATACTCCGAAGAGGAACTATCTTAACTAAAGAAATGTTCTTAAATCACTTATATAGTAGTGTTGATGAACCGGAAATGAAAATTATTGACGTATTTATTTGTAAACTTCGTAAAAAGTTAAGTGATGCTGCCGGTGGTAGAGATTATATCGACACAGTATGGGGGCGTGGTTATATGCTAAAAGAATATGATGAGTTACAACAAAAAGAAATTTTAGCACAAGGAGCATAATTAATGCCTTTATCTACTTCTTTACTTGGTAAAAAAAGTACTTATAAAGATAGTTATGATGTGACTTTATTATTTAAAATTCCACGTATAAATCATCGAAACGAACTTGGAATAAATAGTAATAATCTTCCGTTTTACGGTGTAGATGTTTGGAATACATATGAACTATCTTGTCTTAATAAGAACGGTAAGCCATGGGTTGGAGTAGGCACTTTTTATATACCGACGGATTCTGAAAATATAGTAGAATCAAAATCATTTAAATTATATCTAAATTCTTTTAATAACTTTGTTGTTGAATCAGTAAAAGAACTAGAAAGAATTATCTTGCAGGATCTAAGTAATGTTACACACGCTAAAGTAACAGGACGTATATTTCCTATAAATACAAAAGTAGAATTTGGTGTTCCAAGTGGTAAAAATATCGATGATTTAGATATAGTATGCAATAATTACGGTGCACCCGATAATAGTTTAATTGAGTATGAAGATGTTTTGGTAGAAGAAGAGATTAATTCTAATTTACTCAAATCAAATTGCCTAGTAACCGGTCAACCGGATTGGGGTACAATCGTTATAAAATATAAAGGAAAAAAGTTAAAACATGATTCTTTTCTGAAATATTTAATATCTTTTAGAAATTGTAATGAGTTTGCAGAGCAGTGTGCTGAGCGTATTTTTACAGATATTAAAAACGCTATAAGTCCTGATTTTCTTTCTATTTATATAGTATATACTAGGCGTGGAGGAATTGATATTTGTCCCTATCGTTCTACCGATAAAAGTTATACTTTACCTAGCGATAAACGATTTATTAGGCAATAATCACTTCATAAAAAAATCCGTTTGTAAGAAAGGTATTGTCAGTGTGGATTGAAAAACGCATCCGTTGTCATTCCGTGGCTTGACCACGGAATCTAGCTTAAAATACTAATATTATTAGTATTTTAGATTTTTTATGGACCCCGTGGGTCAAGCCACGGGGTGACACAGTGGATTTTACTGGTCCATCCAGCAATGTTCTGACTATACAGGAATGACATAAACGAGCCACGCAATAACGCTGATCAAGGCGGGGTAACAATCAAAAAATAATTCACGTAAGCAAGCTTTTCGCAGGATAGCAGTTAGTATAATTTTATGATTCTTTTGTAGGATTTTGTGGAGGCTTTAGGCTTTCTACTATTTTATTCAGGTCTATTTGACTACAGATCCCCAGTAATACGGGATCACGAGGACGAATAGAATTCATATTCCAATGGCTACGGGTTCTAATAGCATCTATAGTAATTTTAGTAGTACCTATTAATTTAATTATTTGATGGTCTTGGATGTTCGGATAATTAGACAATAACCAATATATAGCATCCGGTTTATCTTGACGTCTTGCTATAGGAGTGTATTTAGCATGCTGTTTTTTCTGATTTTTCATCAATTCATCAGCAGGGCTATATGAAATTTGTAAATTAGCATTAGGATCTTTACTACAACGCTCAATTTCCTCTAAAGTTAACTGACCGTTTGCAATTGGATTTAAACCTTTTATAGATTGTGCTACTTCACCGTCAGCCATACCTTTTATTTCAAATTCATGAATACCGCAAAAATCGGCAATTTGTTTAAAAGTTAAAGAAGTATTTTCAATTAACCACATAGCCGTAGCTTTTGGCAGAAGCGGTAATGTTTTTTGCGAATTCATGATAATTATTTTTTGGCTTAACTTAAGAAATTATAACCAATAGAGTTATTTAAGTCAATCTTCATTTAGAAACTTAACTATCTCCTCAACTACTTTCTTAGCATCGCCGAATAACATAAAAGTATTATCGTGATAAAATAGCACATTTTTTATACCTGCATATCCTGATGCCATAGAGCGTTTAATAAACAAAATCGTACGTGCTTTTTCGACATCGAGTACCGGCATACCGTAAATTGGACTGTTCGGATCATTTTTAGCAGCAGGATTAGTTACGTCATTTGCCCCAATCACAAGCACTACGTCAGTGGTAGCGAAATCTCTATTAATTTCTTCAAGCTCAAATACTTTCTCATAATCTATATTAGCTTCTGCAAGTAAAACATTCATATGCCCCGGCATTCTACCTGCTACCGGATGTACGGCAAAACGTACATTAATATCTGAACGTTCTAATATATCAACCATCTCTTTTATGATATGCTGAGACTGAGCTACTGCCATACCGTAACCGGGAACAATTATCACCGATGATGTATTAAGTAGTAAATGTGCCGCATCTTCAGGGCAGCTTGTTTTTGCTATTTTATCGTCGTCTATATCCTTGTTAATTCCAGTAGGTGCAGGCAAAAACGCCCCAAAAATAACCTTAATTAATGAGCGATTCATCGCTTTGCACATTATATAGCTAAGTATAGCTCCGCTACTACCGACTAATGCTCCAGTAATAATAAGTAGGCTATTGCTAAGCGTAAAACCTATACCTGCTGCCGCAAAACCTGAATAAGAATTTAGCATTGAGACTATAACAGGCATATCTACACCGCCTACCGGTATTATTAGTAATACTCCGATTAACAGTGATAAAAAGACTATTAGATTAAATAAAAATATATTCTCTGAACGAATAAACGATATTACTAGAATAACCAATATTATTGCCGTTAATAAGCATATATATTGCTGACCGTAGAATTTTAACGGGCTACTTTTCATTAAGCCTTGTAGTTTTAGAAAAGCTATAATCGAACCGCTAAAAGTTAAAGCACCGATAGAGACGCCTACTGATATTTCTATTAATGCATTAATTGGTAAACTTCCTGCTATCCCTATAGAAAAATTTTCAGGAGCAAGTACTGTAGCATAAGCTACAAATACCGCAGCAAGACCAACAAAAGAGTGAAATCCCGCTACTAATTGAGGCATTGCCGTCATGGAGATTTTAAGTGTGATAATCCCGCCGATTACAGCCCCTAATAATATGGTTGCTATAATGGGTAATTTATGAGTAAAATCCGGTAGGAAAAAAGTAACGACGACTGCTATCGCCATCCCCAAAATACCTATGGTACTGCCTAAACGTGCTTGTTTCTGTGAGGATAAGAATTTGAGTGATAGAATAAAGCAAACAGCCGCAACTAAGTATAATAACTGGATAATTTGTAGGGACATAGGTGAATGTATGTTTATATTATTAGCTATTTAGTGTCATACCGCGGCTTGACCGCGGTATCCAAAGAAATAAAAAAACCGGATCCCGCGATCAAATCGCGGTATGACAAATACACTTCAAGAACCATGCAACAAGGCTAAAAAGTAAATCCTATACCTATAGAAACTATTAAAGGATTAAGTTTAACTTTAGAGGTCACAGTTTTATTACCTACTAAATTCGGTTTATACTCAAGTTTAGGATTTAAGAAAAATTGTCTTACGTCCATATTGATTAAAGTATCATCTTTAGCATAAAAATCTACACCTATTTGTCCTACGGCACCGTGTCCGTTTCTAATTTTAAGACCGGCAGCTTGCGTAAGCATATAAGAACCGTGATAACCTATACCTATATATGGTCTTATTCCACCGTAAGGAGCTATATGAAATTGTCCGGTAACTGTTGCAGGAATCATATAAATAGGTTTGTTTTTCCCTAGTTTGACATTATCAACGCCATAATTATGAGCAACGGCTGCAAGGGATGTATATTTAGTGCGTAAAACATTAAAGCCAAGTGATAATTCAGTAGCTAAATAATTATTAAAGAATATAGTAGTGGACGCATCACCTCCATAACCGTTGTTTGCAACTTTTCCTACTAAAACAGGTTGAGGAGAGGTAGGAGTAGGTAATCCTTTTTGCTTAGCACTTGAAACAACACCTCCTAGACGCATCTTGAAAACTAAACTGCCTTCGTTTTCGTAATACGGTGTACTATCATAGTCAGGAGCAGAGTCTACATCATCATACATGCTTTTAGCAAAACTATTAATACTTATGCTGGATACAAACAAAATTATCCCTAATTTTTTCACTATTCTTAACATATAATTATAACCTTTACTTGCTTAAAATTGATTGCCGTATTATTATATAAAATTTTTGTTTATATTTATATATTTAGACCATTGTCATAAAAGATAGAATTCTTTTATGCTAAAAGTCAAGACATTTAAGTAAAATTATAGAAATTATTGGAGCATATTAATGAATGATGCATTAAAAACATATTTAACCGGTATAGGTTGGTTTTTACTTAGTTTAGTAAGTAGTAGTGCCAATGATGTAATGTCTAAATATCTTGGGACTCGTTTACATAGCTTTGAAGTAGCTTTTTTCCGCTTCTTTTTCAGTAGCATAGTTTTACTACCTTTTGTTGTTTATTATGGTAAAAATACTTTAAAAACAAGTCGTCCTTTTGTACATATATTAAGAGGGTTATTATTATTTTTCGGTATGACTTCTTGGACTTACGGTCTTACCATAGCTCCCGTTACTACTGCAACAGTCGTAAGTTTTTCTATTCCTTTATTTACTTTAATACTTGCCGTATTTTTTCTGAACGAAAATATTATTTGGCCAAGATGGGTAGTTACCGTAGTAGGATTTATAGGACTTGTTGTTACGCTTAAACCGCATGCCGAGGATTTTAACCGAGAAATTTTGTATTTTGTATTAGCGGCTATTTCATTTGCTATGCTTGATATTATTAATAAAAAATTCGTAATAAAAGAATCGATGATTAGCATGCTATTTTATTCGGCAATAGTAACTGCTATAGTGTCGTTACCTGTAGCATCGCAGTATTGGCTAACTCCTAGTAGTTTTGAATTAGCTTTATTGTTTGTACTCGGTAGTAGCGGAAGCTTAATATTATTCTTCCTGCTTAAAGCTTTTTCCATGGTAGATGCAACCGCTACCGCTCCTTATAGATATTTAGAGCTGGTGATTTCGGCAATAGCGGCATATTTCATATTTAACGAATTTCCTGATAAAAGCACACTTCATGGAGCAGTAATAATAATTCCTACCACCTTATTTATAATATATTCCGAAAAAAAAGCTATGAATAGAAAACATGAATCGCAGTAAACTAGTATTTTCAAGCGGTATCGCTAACACTTTTGAATGGTATGATTATGTATTATTCGGTTATTTTGCACCCATAATAGGAACAAAATTTTTTCCAAATGATGATGCTAATACTTCTTTACTGCAAGCTTTTTTAGTATTTGCTATAGGTTATTTAGCAAGACCGTTGGGCGGCATATTTTTTGGTGTTATCGGTGATAGATTTGGACGCAAAGTAGCCTTAACTAGTGCGTTATTTTGCATGTCTACCCCAACCGTATTAATAGGAATATTACCAACTTACCATACTATCGGTATAACTGCGACTATATTAATGATTTGTGTACGAATTCTACAAGGATTATCAATGGGAGGAGCTTTAACCGGCTCTATTTCCTTTGTTATTGAGCATACTAGCCATAAACACCAAGGCTTCACCGGTAGTATTTCAATGTCTAGTATATGCTCCGGTTTATTGCTTGGTTCTTTTGTTTCTTATATCGTTAAGAATATCCTAACAGCTTCACAATTTGATAGTTTTGGCTGGAGAATACCTTTTTTACTTGGTTTTTTTATTCTTTTTGCAGCATTTTATATTAAAAAAAATACACACGAAACACCGAATTTTAAAAATCTAAGAGAGCAGAAAAAGATTTTACAATCACCGTTAAAAAAAGTCATTACCAATTATTGGTTTGATATATTAATCTCGATTTTTATCAATGCTCCCGGTTCGATAATATTCTATCTAACTACAATTTACTTGGTATCGTTTTTAAAAATCAGCCGCAACTTTACTGGAAATGAGGTAAATAGCCTTGCTAGCGTGTGTTACGTGATTATGATAGCCGTAACTTTATTAAGCGGTTACCTATCCGATATTATAGGTCGCAGGAAAATTTTTGTAATTAATCTGATAATAATTATTGTAACAACGCCGTTTTTACTTAATAATTTTGAGAATGGGGCCTTCACAAGTGTAATTATCTCACAATTGATACTTGCTATACTTGCTGCTAGCTATATCGGTCCTGAACCGGCATTACAAGCAGAATTGTATCCTACAAATATACGTAACACCGCTCTCTCTATTTCATATAACACTGCTACAAGCATTTTTGGTGGTACTACGCCTCTTGTCTTTGAATATTTAGTACACAAAACAGGGCATGTAACCTCAGCAGTTTATTATGTCATATTAAGCTGTATTTTTGCATTGATTGCCTTATCTTTTTACAAAAATAGAAGTTTAGATAAAATATGAAAAAAATTACAAAACCTGCAAACCTAGTTGAATTTAATAACAAAATTGTAGTCTTTAAACCTAAGAGTTATTACTATGGCGATGCTTGTGAACATAAAATAACTGAAAAGGGATTAGTCTTTGCCAGTATCTCTGAGGATCACATCAATCATTCCAGAACTTTTAAAGAAGTAACTAGTGACGAAGCAATTTCAAGGATAGATCTAGACTTATTCGGTACATGTCATAGAGTTACTACGAGTGTAACGGCTGACCTTCTACAACAAGAAGAAAACGGTTGTTTGGAAATGAGGTTTGTTACTGCAGAAGAGATACCCAAATTACACAAGTTAGTACAAGATAATAAAATGATATTAGCATGCCAAACCAAAGAAAAAACACTGAAGATTTTAAGTGATTATTTACAGAAAGAATTTGGGATGCATGCTAATGAAACTACAGTAGCATCTTATGATGGGGTACATATAAGTGGAGCGGATGAAGAGCTCGAATAAGAGCTTTTTTGTAAATAGTAAACGAATTTCCAAAATTTTTCTTGATTTAATGACAAATATGTGGCAAAAAGGGTTTGAAATAATCTTGCTACTATAGCTCAGGGGTAGAGCACTTCATTGGTAATGAAGAGGTCGGGGGTTCGATTCCTCCTAGTAGCACCACCACACATCCTAAGCTTTGTGAGTTTTTAACCTTTCTTGAAAAACTCATATGCTGATTTTAGTCTAGTTTCTGTCAGATACTATTATAGTATTATGTTTATTTTATAAAGCTAAGTTGCAAATAATATAAAACTAATGTATGATTTACATTTAAAATACGGTAACGATTATTTTATTATATGATAGACATTCTTCTTTTTGTACATATTACTATTGCAATATTGCTAATTATAGTTATTCTGATGCAGCGTAGCGGATCGGATGGAATTAGTAGTATAAGCGGCGGTAATAATATGGGAGTAGTCAGCGCTAAAACAGTCGGCAATTTTCTTACTAAAAGCACTATAATACTTACAACATTATTTTTAATAAATGCAATAGTACTTGCTAACCTTTCCTCAAAAAAGAAATCTGATTTAGTTTCTAAGATTAATGAAATTGAAGAAAATCAAGCAGAAAATAGTTTACCTATAGCTAAATAGTTACAGCTTTATCTTAGTAATATCTCTCATATTTGTCATTGTCTACCTTTGTTGGTATTGTTGCGTGGATCGGTAAAATCCACTGTGTCACACCCCGTGGCTTAACCACGGGGTGACAGATAAAAGTACTGGATTCCTGCTTTTGCAGGAATGACATAACAGGAGTCATGTAACAACACCTATGGATCAATGGCATGACATCAGAGAATTTAGTATAGTTTTCAGAACTCCCAATATATATTATTAGAGTACAGCAATATTTTTGCACCTAAAATAATTTTAGAAATGTCTATAGAATTTAATATAAAAGAAAAAATTTATATCATTTTATGTACGTTTTTTACAGTCCTTATTATAGTAGGAAACTTAATATATCAAAAATTTGTTTACCTTAATATTTTTAATTTTTATATTCTTGAATTATCTATAGGAGCAATTTTGTACCCGTTAACTTTTTTATTAACGGATTTAATAGCTGAGTTCTACGGTAAAGAAAGAGCCAATTTTTGTGTAAAGCTTGCTATTATTTTTAATATAATAGTAGTTTTAATAATAAGTCTCATGGATAAATTGGAAGCTACTAATATCTTTTTTAGCATCAACTTTTGCCTGTTATATAGCTCAACTTGTTGATATTGATATCTATTTATGGATACGTAAAATTACTAAAGGTAAATATTTATCGATACTTTTATTGTAATTGGGATTATGAGCTTATTTAATATTTTTCCTTTTGACTAATTAGGTCATCTTGTACTTAATAGCTATTCATTTAAACTATTTTTTACTATATTTAGTACTCCAGTATTCTATGTAGGAGTTTGGTTAATAAGCTTATTCATTAAGAAAGGATAAGCTCTTAGGAAAAGCTTATCCTTATTTAAATTTTCTATTGGTGATTTACAAATTGACTTTTAGTTTAATAAGTCCTTGATGGCTTTGATACTTTCTATGCGTATAATAATTATACTCAAGTAGAACATTTATATTTTTTCTACTCATAAATATATTACTACCGATATTATATCCAAGCTTAGGTTGTTTTAGTACAATAATTGTTTCTTGTAATGTTTGTCCTTTAAAAATCGCTTTTGCATTAACTTTTGTATTTTTATTATTGAAGTGATGCTCAATATTACCATACAAACTTGGTGTTAATACTATATTGTTTGTGGTCACTATAGGCTTAAACACTATTTTACCGCCAAGGCTACTTTCAAATAATTGATTTGACTTCTTTTGAATCATGAGATTTTCTATATCTACATTATACTCTTTATAGTTGCTAGCTCTTGAATAATCATATTGAAAACCGATATTAGGAATAAAATGTAAATCGTATTTTGTACGATATTTATAATTTAATAAAGTTTGAAAACTTAAATTATTGTTTTGATATTTTCCAATTATATTATTAATACTTTTAGATCTATTCTTAATATAATTATGACCGTAAGATGTTATAGCCTGCAATGAGAAACCTTTAATTAGTTCTTTTAGACCGTAAATGCTTAAAAGATGACCGTTAACTGCTGTTTTCCCTAGTTTTTTATTATATTTAATTTGGGATTCCAAACGGCTATAAGCTATTCCTATAACATCATGACTATTGATGAATTCAGCATCAGTCCCGATAGTTACGCCGGTTGTACGACTTTGATATTTTGGAATATTCTTCCAAGTTCCTTGTTTATTGATGCCGTATAAGCCGCTAATCCATACCCCTCTGTTTATACTAGCTTCTTCATCACCGGCCCCTATTGCAACAACCTTTAATCTATCACTTAAAATATTATAGTGAACAGGTTTGTGAAGAGTTGAAGTCGCCTTAACTAATATTGCCACTTTCCTACTAGTGTCATCAGATACCTGTTGTCTCTGTGTCGTCTCATCTTGTTCTGTAATTGCTTCAGTTTTGAATGACACATCGATAGCTTCATCTTCGCTTTCTAAAACTATATCTTTTTTTAATTCTTCGTCAGTGGTGCTATTGCTTTCTTCTAATTCTTCTTCATCAGTTTCATACCCTTTATCGTCTTCATCACTAGATCTTAATGCTAGAAGTGATTTTTTGTCATCTGATGATTTATCATTTTTGCTATCGTTAGAACTCAATAATCTCGGTGATAAAGCGGTTTTTGAATCAGATTGCTCTGACTTTTTATTGCTATCTTCAGGTTGTGTATCATCTTGTGTTGAGGATTCGTCATTTGTAGCTTCGTTTTCTTGTTGGAATAATCGTAATTTTTGCGGATCTAAACGTCCTCTTTTCTTTTCATTGTTACTATTTTTTGATTGAATATCACTACCATATTCTGGTTCTAGTTCAGTAGACTCTGCTAGTACTTGTTCAACAAATAGAAACAATTCTTTATCTTTTGCTAACTCTGAAAGTTTAGAAGTATAAATATTATGTACTTCTTGCCCTATTTCAGTTCTAGGACCTATAAAATCAGAGTGAGCAGTATTAAATGCCTCTTTTACCGCTTCTTCTGGATATTTTGTCAATTGCTGTGTATAAATATCATGTATTTTTTGTCCTAGTGCAGTTCTAGGACCTATAAAATCAGAGTCAGCGGAAGTAAACGCCTCCGTTAATTTTTTGCTAAGTATAATATCATCTTCAACATATTTAATAAATTCTTTATCTTTTATTAATTCCAAAAGTTTAGAAGTAAAAATATCATGTATTTTTTGTCCTATTTCAGTTCTAGGACCTATAAAGCTAAAGTACATAGTGTTGACTGCTTCTTGGAGTTTTGCAAAATACTTATTATTTTGATGAGCTTTAGATAAATTTTTTGAATGCTCAAATGCTACTGATTCCATTATAGCTCTTTTAAATAAATTGGCATCAGAGTATTTTGCTTTATGTCCTGCTGATTTTTGTCCTGATAAAGTAAATTCTTTATATCTTACAGCTATATCAGAGCTAAAGCGATAAATTTTTGGAGTTGTTTTAAAAGTAGATATATTTGCATTGAATTTAGTAATCCCTAAACTTGTTAGATAAGCTAGTGCCAAATCTTGTGAATTAGGCAGTGGCGGTGGCGGTGGTGGCATGTTTCCGGTATGGATGTGTTTTTTAGCTTTTTCTGGCGAGCACTCTTGAAGAGCTTTTAATATTGTATGTATATTTAATTTACTAGCAAGCATTCTTATTTGTTCATTGCTCATGCCTGTAAATGAAGGCAAAGCTAATCTTAATTGATCGAAATTATTATTACCTGTTAGTTTGATAGTAGTAGCTTTTAAAAACTCTTTTAATAATTTGGGGTCTTTTTCCTTTACTATAGCAATAAACTCATTTTGAGGTAAATTTGCTGTAATTAATTCTTCAAATTTTATTGTGCTTAAAATAGCTGTTCTTAAGTCATCAAGTTTAGCCTGTGCTTGATCAGAATTAATTGTTTTTCTTAAGTTTGTATCTTCTGTTATTAAAAAAGTAGCTTGTTGTGTTATAGTTAACATATTAGGGTTGTTAATTAACTCTTCGACTCTATTGCCAAATATATCTTGATCGAAGTTTTTTGCATTAGTATAGGCAAATTCTAATTGTTCAAACGGATTTTGTTTGCTCTGTAACTCTCTCATCAATTCTAATTTATTGAATTCAAGTTTAATAGGTCTCTTTAATTCTTCAGATATTTTACATGACGATAATAAAATACGTTTTACTGCATCATCAGTGTCTTCATTGAAAAGATTTTTAATTATCTCTGCGCTTGTTGTTGTTTTCTTACCATTTACGGTTATATCTTTTATATACGGGTCTTGAACAAGGGTGTTAAAAGCTTCTTTAGCTTTTTCTGCGATTTCAGGGGTTGAAATGCTAAATAAATTTACAAGACTTTTCTCGTCAGCTCCTTGGTTGGCGTATGATTCTGTTAATATTTGACGTATAACATTTGTAAGATCAGCTTGTCTTTTTATAAGCTGATCTTGTAAATCATCAGCTTTTTTACCTCCTGTCTCAGTTCTATATTCTGCATATAGTTTGGCATAAGCTGTCTCTGGCGTGCTTCTGTCTGTGCTGGTTGCACTAGAAACTGTAGGTTGAAGTGGTACTTTTGATTGAACAGTAGTATTGCGAGTAAACTGAATATATAATGAATGTATGTGAGGATATTCTGCTTGTAACTTATTTAAATCAAAATTGTTAGAGTTGCTACTAAAGCCTTGAGAATTTAAGGGAGGTGGTGGGGGTGGCATGCTTCTATTTAGCGGTAGAGGAGGCGGCTTTGGAATACCCCCATTTAGCGGTAGAGGTGGTGGATTCGGAATGCCGCTTTGTGTTTGTTCTAAATTATTTGCATTATTACCTACTGCTAACCCTAAAATTTTATTGGTTTCATTGCTGAGTATGTTACTATCAGATAATATTACTTTAATTACTGAATTTAATGTGTGTTTATTTACTTCTTTGGCTAGTTTAATCATATCGTCTTTAGTTAAACTATCTATTATTAACCCTTTATTTGTTAGTTCTATATTTATTTCTTTTACTATTTTTGGTGTTAAAATATAGACGCTTTTTGCAATATAGGGTTGCATTATGTTTTTTAACTCTAATTGCAGAGCTAAAAAGTTTTCTACTGAACTCTTATCTTTACTTGCTGCTAGTTTGATAAGATCTAATCGTGCCTTTTCTTCAAATTGACTATTAGATATATTTCGTGTTGCATAGTCTTGAATTCTTTCAGCAAATTTAGTTTTTTCTTCAGAAGAACTATTTTCTAATAATTCTTTTAAAATAGGTCTATTTTTAACGTCAATATTGGTATTGAAATCTAATTGTCCCTGATCATTGCTAAATAATACCCTTTGAATAGTATCATCATTAAAATCACTTAAGATAGTCGTTACTGCTTCTTGTTTATAACTACTATCTACTTTAAGATTTAATGCTGCTATAGGATCTGTTTTAATAAGATCTTTAAATTCTTCAATATTTTCTTCTTGTTGTATTATTCTATTTATATTGCGTTGAGACTGCGTTAAATTACCCTTACTTTCTTTAGTATTAAAGTGAGTTTTAAAAGTACTTATAGGATCAAAAAAATATGGTTGTTTCTGTATTCTACCCATGAGACCATCTAAAGATGTTCTTGTATTTGTTTCTGTATTATTTATACCTTGATTTGATATACACCACTGGTTGTTTTTGCTTCCGCTCTTTTTTTGAGAGTGTCCGGCAGACGGTTTAGTAGTATCATTGTTGTTTAGCAACTGGTTTGCTTCTATTCCGGCTCTTATTTGGTTGATATAAGAAGTTGCTTTTACTGGCCCTATCTTAAACTCATTCATTAATTCGTCAGCGTTAGGGATCATATTACTATCTATATAGTGCGATTTTTTACCAAGCATCATCTGAGCTGTTATTGATGCGATATAGTTTGTTGCCTCACCTTTATCAGCACCAAATTTCTGCTCTAGCTCTTTTTCTGTAGGAATACTATTATCAGCTATATATTGTGGCTTTTCTTTGTCCATAACTTTAAGTCTTATTGACTTAATATAGCCGTCTCTATCATCATCACGAGATACACCAAACTTTGTTTTTAACTCTTGTTCTGTAGGAATATGGCTACGGGTTATATATAGTTCCTTTGCCTTTTCCATAACTTCAGTTCTTATTAAAGCAGCAAAAGATTCTGCATCATCTTTATTCATGTTAAGAGCAGTCCTTACTGTTTTTATTTCAGGGATCATACCATGATTAACATAATATTTGTATTTAATATCTCTGGTTATTGAGCTGATATATAGCTCGATTAGCGCTTTTTTGTCTTTTTCTACACGACGTACCTTTTGATCGCGTTCTACATTATGGTCTATTTTGCTAGGGTTATAACTTATTCCAAGATTTGTTGCTACTTCTATGTCTGTAGGAACTACATTTTGATTAATATATTCTTGTTTTTTTGTATCAAAATCCTGTTGTTTTATTCTTGCGATGTATAATAAAATTTCAGCTCTTGCTTGTCTTGCTTTATGTCTAGTTTTATCTAAAAAACTTGATAAATCTGTTTCCTTATACTTTATTCCTAGATCATCTTGTGCTTGAGTAAAACTAGGAACTAAATCTGCTTCTTGCCATTTTTTGATTTTTTCATTTGGAGTCAAATCTTTCCAAATATTTTGTTGCTGTGTTGAATTGTGCTTTCCCCATGCCGGGGTTTTACTAACTAAATCTTTAAAGCTTACCGCTCTAGCACTTGTACTTAAAAAGCTACTAGTCAACAAACATATTGACATGAAAAAAGTTAAAACATATTTTTTTGAGTAGGAATTTTGTAAATTCATTCAAACCTCGATTAGTTATTATTTTTTTAAATATAAACGAGGCGAACTATATAATATTTGTTAGCTTATGTAAGCTATTAATTACTAATTTTTGTTAACCAATGAATTTTTTAGCCAAAATGTGTTTAATATATCACATGCTAATGTATACGAATTTTAAACTTTTTTCAAAAGGAGTATATAATACTACTTTTGAAAGAAATGTACTTCAGTTTTTGGTAAATAAAATATGCAAATTCAATTTCACTTATATAACACTCTTAGCCGTACTAAAGAGGTTTTTAATCCTCAAGATCAAGCTAACGTAAAAATGTATGTATGTGGACCGACTGTTTATGATAATCCTCATATAGGCAATAGTAGGTCAGGAGTAGTATATGATTTACTTTATCGTATAGTTATAAAAATATTTGGTGAGAAGGCAGTAAAATATGTACGTAACATTACGGATGTTGACGATAAAATTATCGATAGAGCTGCACTACTTGGTGTTACTATTGATGAGTTGACTGATAAAGTTACGAAAGAGTTTCATAAAAATATGGCATATTTAGGTTGTATGCTACCTAGTATTGAGCCGAAAGCTACAAAGCATATTGATGTAATGATCGCAATAATAGAACGCTTAATAGCAAAAGATCATGCATATATTGCTGATAATCATGTTTATTTTGATGTTTTATCAGCTCCAAATTATACGGAATTATCTAACCGAAATTTAGAAGAAATGTTTGAGGGAGTACATGTAGAAAATAGTAAAACCAAAAAAAAGCCACAAGATTTTGTATTATGGAAATCGGCGAAGCAAAATGAATCGGCAAATATGAATTTTGAAAGCCCCTGGGGACTTGGTCGCCCTGGATGGCATATTGAATGTTCAGCCATGAGCTACAAATATTTAGGTGAGAATTTTGATATTCACGGCGGCGGAGCAGATTTAATCTTTCCGCATCATACCAATGAGATTGCTCAAAGTAGATGTGCTTTTCCAAGTTCTACCTATGCTAAATATTGGGTACATAATGGGTTTCTAACGGTTAACGGTGAGAAAATGAGTAAATCTCTTGGTAATTTTATTACCGTAAGGGATTTAATGGATAAACAAATTCAAGGAGAAGTAGTAAGGTTATTTTTATTAAGTAGTCACTATAGGCGTCCTCTTGATTATAATGATAAAGCTATAGAAGATGCTAAGAAAACTTTAGATTATTGGTATAGAGCTATAGAAAATATTAATGTGCAGAAAATAGATTTACCTCATGATTTCATGCAAAGCTTACTTGATGATATGAATACGCCGCTTGCCGTTAAAATCATTAATGACTACGCTAAAGGTGTTTTTATTTCTAAAACTGAAGAAGAAAGGCAGCTTAACGCCTCTGCTATTATTACTTGTGCTAATTTTATTGGTTTAATGAATAAGACTCCACACGAGTGGTTTAATAGCGGTGTGGATGAACTCTATATAAATGAGCTTGTAAATAAGCGTTTGGAAGCAAAAAAACAAAAAAATTGGTTATTAGCCGATCAAATTCGTAACCAGTTATTAGAGGAAAAAATAATTCTAGAAGATCAACCTGACGGTACTACTATTTGGCGAAAAGAATAAAAGCTTGTAAATTACGCAATATGCCTATATAATTTATAGGCTTGTAAGTCGTCATTGCGAGGAAATTATGTAATAATTGACGAGCAATCTCAGGATATTTGATGAGATTGCCACGCAGCCTACGGCTGTTCGCAATGACGATTATCCAAAACTTAAGCAAAAAATTCACACGTAAGATATATGTTAGTTCATTAGAATAGATATCTTACGGAGGTATAAACTAACAATTAGGAGAATTTAAAAATGTCAAAAATACCATCTGTTAACATTAAAGAATTATTAGATGCGGGCGTGCATTTCGGTCACAAGACCTCACGCTGGAATCCTAAAATGGCATCTTATATATATGGTGAACGTGATGATGTTCATATAATCGATTTAAGACAAAGTGTTGCTTTAATGAGTGTTGCTTTGAATGCAATATATGAAACCGTAAAAAAAGACGGTAAAATATTATTTGTAAGTACTAAAATACAGGCAAGCGATATTATAGCGGAATATGCCGAAAAATGCGGGCAGTATTACGTAAATCATAGATGGCTTGGTGGTATGCTAACTAACTGGAAAACTATTGCGGGTTCAATAGAAAAGCTAAATAAGTTAGACAAAACCTTAGAAAACGAAGAAGCCCTTATGGGTTATACTAAGAAAGAGATACTCGATATGAGCCGTAAGAAAGATAAATTACTTCTATCTCTTGCCGGTATTAGAAATCTTAATTCTAAACCTGATCTTCTAGTAGTTATTGACACTAATAAAGAGCATATCGCAATTAATGAAGCGGTAAAGCTTAATGTTCCTATAGTTGCAGTAGTTGATACTAATTCTAATCCTGATAATGTAGATTATCCGATTCCGGGTAATGATGATTCTATAAGATCAATAAGACTTTATTGTAGTTTATTTGCAGGTGCGGCATTACAAGGACTTGAAGAATCAATGAAAGCGTCAGGAGTTGATATGGGTGCTATGCAAGAGCATACAGATAAGGCGTTAACTTCTAAAAATGTTTCTAAATTAAAACAAGCTAAAAAATTCTCTAAAACGAAAAATATTGATGAAGAGACAAATACAGAATTTGAGCAAGCATTAAATGATACCGATGAAAATAAAAATTCTGATAATGCATAAGTGTTGTTGCATGGATCGGCTTTTCCATTGTCATCCCACGACTTGATCGCGGGATCCAGCTTAAAATACTAATAATATTTAGTATTTTAAATTGTTTTTATGGACCCCAGGAGCAAGCCATGGGGTGACACCGAGGTCGTTCTTCGAGCCACAACCCAAGCCAAATATAATAATTAAGGAGAAAGTAAGGTATGAGTGAAATAAATATAAGTGCTGCAGCGGTTAAAGAATTAAGAGAAAAAACCGGTGCAGGTATGATGGACTGCAAAAAAGCATTAATAGAAACCAGCGGTAATTTTGAAGAAGCTATTGATTTTCTTCGTAAGAAAGGTTTAGCTGCTGCTGCAAAGAAAGCCAGACGCATTGCTTCTGAAGGTTTAACGGCTGCAAAAGTTGATGGGCTTACCGGAGTGGTAATTGAAGTAAATTCCGAAACGGATTTTGTTGCTAGAAATGAGCAGTTTCAGGATCTAGTTAAGGATATTGCAAATCTTGCAGTAATTGCAAAAACTATAGACACGCTAAAAACATTTAAAATGCAAAGCGGTAAATCAGTTGAAGAAGAAATTATAGAAAATATTGCTTCAATCGGTGAAAATTTAACATTACGTCGTATGGATATATTAGAGATATCTGAAGGAGCAATCGGTTCGTACGTGCATAATGAAGTTGTACCGAATTTAGGAAAAATTTCCGTATTAGTAGGTCTTGCGTCTAACGCAAAAGATAAAGCAAAACTAGAAGCTTTAGCTAAACAAATTGCTGTGCATGTAGCAGGAAATAACCCGCAAAGTATAGATGATTCAAGCTTGGATCAAGCACTCGTAGAGCGTGAGAGAAAAGTATTTTTTGAGAAATCTAAAGAAGAAGGAAAGCCTGATAATATTATAGAAAAAATGGTAGAAGGTAGAATACGTAAATTCTTCTCGGAAGTTGTATTGCTTCAGCAAAATTTCTTATTTGAGCCTAAACTTACTGTTGCAGAAGTAATTAAAAATGCTGAAAAAGAACTCGGTGCAGAAATTAAAATCGCCAAATTTATTAGATACGAACTTGGTGAAGGTATAGAACACGAAGAAAAAAACTTTGCCGATGAAGTAGCTGCCATTACGCAAGGTTAATGGGTTTGTTTCATAGCTTCAATGTCATGCCCGCGTGGATACCAAATCGTCATTGCAAGCATGCGTTGTTGTGCAGACACAATTCTATCCTGTCATCCCGCGACTTGATCGTAGGGTCCAGTAAAAATATAAAAACAACTAATACTAGTTATTTTTATGAATACTGTGGTCAAACCACGGTATGATACCGAATGCGTTTTTCTATCCACGCAATAATACCTTCCCGTGGTCAATTGAACTAGGTGACAGTAAAAAACTCGTGAATGCTCACTCACACCTTTTAAAAGCAAACAAAGGCGAATTTAGGATAAGTGCTTATTCTAAACTCGTATTTATAATATCTCTCTAACTACAATCAACTATCTATTAATAAATAATTTTCGGTTTTTTACTTTATAATAAAAGATTTATATTAACCTAATCATAGAAAATCTTACATTAATTGTTATTATTAGTTTAAATGAAGAGCATTTTATGTCAAGGACAAAAGAGGAATATGCTGCACAAATTTATGCTGCCGAAGAGCATCGTAGGAGACAAGCTAATTATAGTGATAATGATGCCGAACTGCTTGGAGTGATTATAGTATGTGTCGGTTATGCATGTTATAAAGCAGTAGAAGGGGTAGTAAAAGTTACCGTCACAGGAAGTAAAATTATAGAAAACGCCTATAAGATAGGAAGTGGACAAATAGCAGTACTCGGTACTGATGCCGAAAGTAAAATAACTTATATAACAAAGCATCCTTCGTCTCGAGGTAATACGAGTACCCCCACTCAGTCGATGACAACTAATCCTGTAGATCCTTTAGAGCAAACTCCCCCTAATACTCCTACCTCTAAAAGAGAAAAGGCTAAAATATACGGAAAAAAACTGGTAGATAGTGCAAAGATTGGAGCTAAAACCCTTTCAAACGCTTATAAAGTGACAACCGGTACAATAAAAGTCGTCGGTCCAGGAAGTGATTTTAACAGCAACGGTAAGGAAAAATTTATATTTTCTGAACCTACTAAGCGTAAAGTTGTTCAAAAAGAATTTAAAACCGAAAACGGTTATAAGTGCGGTATTGCGTTGGAAGAGGCAATTGAAGCTTCCTTAACATTAAGATTAAATAACAAGCGTATAGTTAAGATTAAAGAATTTAGAGGCATGATTGTCCCTGATACTACAGAAGATACGGGAGAAACTTTTGATATTTCACTAATTTTAAAATATTTTGATGGGGCAAACATGCCTAAAGCAGATCCTGCTTTTTTAAAGACACATTACGGTAGAGACGGAAAATTAAATAAGTTATCGTTGCCAAACCCACCTATAATTTTTCATAACCAATGGTATCCGGCCTTAACCGTTTATAAAGGTGAATTATGTTCTTTGCCTATAAGTAGTGGGTATTATAGGTATTTGAATAAGAAAATACTAGAAAATAACGGAAGTATAGAAATCAGTCACGTAGATCCTGAATTTACTATAGAGCTTTTAGGAGAATAAGAGTTTTTAGTTAAATTCTATCAAAGAAACTTCGTAATTACTTTTAAATATTTATCTAAGACTTTTTGGTTGTCCTTAACAAATTTTAAAGCATTTTCGCGGTAAGCTTTAAGTTCTAGAGAATTATTAGATCTGAGTAGATATGTTAGTTTGGTTAGTAAATCTTCACCGTTTTTGATTTGGATAGCTGCTTCATTTTGCAGTACGCCTTTAGCGATATCGGTGTTTTTGCTCATATCGGGACCGAATATAATACAATTAGAGAAATATGCTGCTTCTAAAATATTATGCCCGCCTTGTTTAAAAGAACCGCCGATAAAAGAAATTGTAGCTACAGAAAAAAATAGTCCCATTTCGCCGAACCTATCAACTATATAAAGATCATCGCTTAAAACAGGTAAATTATTTTGCGATTTAGCGGTAGCGGATAAATTATGTGACTTACAATTATCGATAATTGATTTAACTCGCTCAGTATGTCTTGGAATTAAGATAATATAGCAGTCTAAAAACTGCTCTTTTAGGTTTTTGATTATAGGCAAAATCACCTCTTCATCTTCGGGGTGAGTGCTGGCAAATAGCACGACTCGCCTATTGTCTAAATGTAAGCTTAATTTTGATAACTCTTCTTGATTGACCGGAAGTTTTTCGTTGGCAAATTTAATATTGCCTAAATTCACTGCATCTGATACGCCAAGTTCATTGAATTTTTGTAAGTCACGCTCGCTTTGCACGATAATTTTACTGCAATTTTTGAGAATAAGCTGAAAAAAGCTTTTTCTTTTTAGCCAAGCTTTAAACGATTTATCGGAAATACGAGCATTAACTAGTAGTAATTTACACTGCTTTGCTCCCTCATTAATAGTACACGGCCATAATTCCGATTCTATAAAAATACCTAAATCAGGTTGCCAATTTCTTAAAAATTTTCGAGTAAAAATAATAGTATCTATCGGTAAAAATTGGTGAACTGCTATTTTAGGTAATTTGGCAGTTAATATTTTAGCGGAGCTGTTAGTCCAAGAAGTTACTAGAAAACGAACGTCAGGGTAGCGTTTACTTATATTATGTATTAATGTTAAAGCTGCCATGGACTCGCCAACGCTTGCTGCATGAATCCATATCAGCCTTCGTGCATAACTTGCTTCTAAAGGTAATTTATACGTCGATCCTAACCCTTCATCCTCACGTACTAGTGTATACGCTGTGGTTCGCAGTGAAGTGTCTCCTTTAAATTCCTCTTTATTAGCGGACGTTTGCACGAAGTCTAATGAATCGTCTTGTCTGTGTTTGCCAATAGCAAAACGCTCTTGGATGCGTCTTATATCTTCTTTACCTATTAATAAACGTATAAGAATTATGATAAAATAAACAGGTAATAATATAAAGCTTAAAGCATAATATAATAACATCATTTCTTTAAACTCTCTGTTAAGCTTGCTAATTGTTTTTCAAGGCTTATATGGTTTTGTATTTTATCATTTGTGAGTTCTAAAGGCGAGCCAACTATGATTTTAATGGTACCAAACGGTAGGGGTATTATTAATTTATCCCAACTTTTTAATCTGAAACATTTAGAAGTGGAGCTGACTATAGTAATAAGTTTTGTGTTATATCTATAGGCAATTTCGGTAATGCCGCTATTTACTTTATATACCGGTCCTTTAGGACCGTCCGGCGTGACTATTATATTTGCACCTTGAGATAACTTACCTATAATATTACGTAAAGCTCCAATTGGATTTTTATTAGTAGAACCTACTATCACTCTGCAACCGAATTTTCCTACTAGATCGTTTAAAATTTTTCCGTCTAAATGCGGTGATATTAAAGCATAGATATTTCTATGTCCTATAAACATAGCCGGACTTAAGGCAAGCATATTATGCCAAAATGCAAAGATTACCCCTTGTTCGTTTAGGAATTTTTCCTTATTGCCGTTATCGTAAAATATAAATTTCTGCTTTGAAGTAAAGTAAACAAAACGCAAATACCAATATAGTAAAATAGTAATTATACTAAGTACGTATTTATTATTTTTTAAAAATTTTTTAAAAACTTTCCGCATTATTTTTTTGTTGGTTTAGGTGGCTTTTTAACTTTTCCATCATTGCGAGGAAATTACGAAGTAAGTAACGAAGCAATCTCAGGATATTTGACGAGATTGTCACGCAGCCTATGGCTGCTCGCAATGACGATTTGGTATCCATGTAAAGCCTTAAGCAGGAATGACATCGATTGTTCTCTCAATTCTAATACAAGCTTCTTCTAGCTCTTCCATAGAAGTAGCATAAGAGATTCTAAAATATCCCTCTAAGCCGAAAGCGATACCAGGTACTACGGCAACTTTTGCTTCTTCAAGTAAATATTCGGCAAAATCATTACTATTTGCAATAATTTTTCCTGATTTAGTTTTATGCCCAAATATTTTATCGCATTTAACAAATAAGTAAAACGCCCCTTCCGGCTTATAGCACTCAAAATATTTTACTCTTTTCAAAATTGATAAAGCAAGATCACGCTTTTTTTGACAATTTAAAGCATTAGGCTTTATATAATCTTGAGGACCGTTTAATGCTTCAATAGCAGCCATTTGGCTTATTGAACAAGGGTTTGAAGTACTTTGCGACTGAATAATAGTCATTGCTTTAATCAAAGCTTTAGAGCCTGCACCGTAGCCTATACGCCAACCCGTCATAGAATAAGCTTTAGATACTCCGTTTACGGTAAATATTCTCTTTTTTAAATCAGGTGCTATTTGGGCTAATGTATAAAATTTAAAATCATCAAAAGTAATATGCTCGTAAATATCATCGGACATTACGTTTACATGTGAATATTTTCTTAAAACTTTAGCAATATTTTCTAGTTCTTCAAAATTATAGCTTGCACCTGTTGGATTACTAGGTGAGTTAATAATAAGCCACTTAGTTTTATCCATAATTGAACGTTCTAAAGCTTCTGCACTTAATTTAAAGTTATTTTCAATTCCGCAATTTACAAAAATAGGTGTTCCTGTGCTAAGTGCAACCATGTCAGGATATGAAACCCAATAGGGTGCTGGAATAATTACCTCATCCCCTTGGTCTAAAGATGCCATAAACAAATTATATATAACTTGCTTACCGCCGGTGCTTACTATTATTTCATCAAGTTCGTAATCTATATTATTTTCACGTTTGAATTTGTCTTTTATTGCTTGCTTTAAAAGAGGCATACCCTCAACGTTAGTATATTTAGTAAAGCCGTCTTTAATCGCTTTAATCGCCGCTTCCTTAATATTGTCAGGAGTATCAAAATCAGGCTCACCGGCACCGAGTGTGATAATATCAACTCCCGCTTTTTTAAGTTCAAGAGTTTTTTTAACGACTGCAAGGGTCGGCGACGGTTTTATAGAACTTAGCCTCGTAGAAATAATTGACATAATTTGAGTCCGTATTAAATGAAAGCTATAGTAAAATCGGTAATTTCAAGAAATAAATATTAATTTTTATAATGAAATCTACAATTATATATTATAATTTGTTTAGTATTGATAGAATATATTAGTCTATGTTCGTGGTTAATTCTACGTGACCATAAACCTGATAATATATGTTTTAAAGGTTCGGGCTTACCTATACCTGTAAACGGTGCTTCTTGGATATTTTTTATTAGCAGTTTAATACGTTCATATTTTTTAATATCGTATTTTTCCCAATACGCTAAATCCTCCGCTGCTTCTAGTGTCCACTCAATCTCAATCATCTAAATTAACTTTAGCAAACTCTCCTCTTTTTGCTTGTTCAATAGATTTTTTTATTCGATTCGCATTAGCCGGATTAGATAATAAATATAATGTTTCTTTTGTAGATTCATATTCTTCTTCGGTTAAAAGAATAATATTCTTATGATTCTTTCTTTTAATAAGATAAGGGACGTGATCGTTTTCTACGGTATTTAGTACAGAGCTTAAGTTTTTTCTAAATGAAGTGCCGCTAATTGAGTTCATGAGCTACCTACTGATGTACATATAACATGTACATCCTAGCTTCAATGCCATTAATTTACAAGTAAAATTATTATTTTATTTAAAAATTTATCAAGATATGCTTTATTATAGTAAGTAATATTAATTTAGTAATTAAACTATGCTCGGTAAAATAAAAGACAAAATCAAACATTATTGCTTAACTATAATAAATATACCGAATTTTATTAAGAATAAAATTTTAGAATTTAAAAATTATATAAGTGATTGTAAATATAAATTCTCTCATTTAGCTGAAACTAATTATCAACTTGGACTCGATCATTTATATAGAGGTAATTTAAATGATGCATTACTTAGGTTTAAACTAGTCGATAAATTTTTTAATCCTAATGATTCTAAAGTATATTATCAACTCGGATGGGTTTATTTTTTAAAAAATAATTACAGGCAAGCTATAGAATATTTAGAAAAATCTAATGAAAAATATAAACCTATATTTATAAATTTTTTGAAAAATTATAA
>NZ_JAQCNX010000051.1:0-1836 GCF_036857515.1 Candidatus Rickettsia tasmaniensis
ATGCACTAATAACTGAAGTTAATAAAAATCTACCTAATAATACAGGAGTATTAGAAGATAAAAAACAAGAAGTTAAAACCGATAATATATTCAATAAAAATTCAGAACCTAAAAAACAAACTATCAAAAATAAATTTTATAAGTATTTAAGTAAATTAACGAGAAAATTGGGATTAAAATCCATAAGCAATTATTTTAAAGAATTAATTAAAGATCCAAATCTTGAGCAAAATATCAATTTAGAAAAAGAAGCAAAGTTAATAGCAGACAAACATCGACTAACAAAATATATGGAACTTAGCGATAATAAAAATAATAATGCAGTATTTAGCGGTAAAAAAACATCAAAGAATATTACTCAATTATAGATTCATTTTACCGTCAATTCAGGTATTGCCTATAAAAAGTTGACTCAAGGTTTCGATGTCATTCCTGCGAGGCATTGGCTTTGTTGCATGGCTCGGTTTTTTTGTCATTGCGAGGAAAATTACGAAGTAATTGTACGTCCGCAATCTCAGGAGTTTGTTATTATTTCATGAGATTGCCACGCAGCCTATGGCTGCTCACAATAACGACCCGGTGTATCCACACAACAATGCCTTGCAGGAATGACAGCGGAAAACCGAACCACGCAACAACTACGCTATTTACTATATCCTTTTAAAATCTCAAAATCTTGCCCTTGGAGCAAGAATTTTTCAGGTAATGTAATTTTTGCTACAAAATTCTTTACATCTGCGCTTTGTAAATAGATTGTAGCTTTAGCATTACTCTGATCTTCGTTATTTATACGAGCTGCAAGCAAGGTTACTATCTGCCGTAATTCTTCATGATTTTGTGGATAAAACTGTAGTTCAAATTGTTTATTATTAATTGCATCCTCAATTGATGAAAAGCTTTTTGCCGTTAGTTTTATTCCTCCCTCATCTTTAACTATGTCACAATTAACAACTACCAAACTTTTAACATCAAGTAAATGTACATAATCTTTTAAAACTTCCTCACTAAAAATACTAAGTTCAAAGATATTCTCAGGATCGGAAAGCACGAGCGTCACAAACCTACCTCTTGCCGACATACGAGAATCCTTTTTTTGTATTACACCGGCAAGATTTACTCGGTTAGTACCATCAGGTAAGTTATTATGCAAATCCGCAGTATTTAAAATATTTAAACGACTAAATATTTCTTGATATTCCGTAAGAGGATGATTAGAGATAAATAAACCCATAGCCTCAAATTCATAAAAGGCTAAAGTATTTTTATCGGCATAATCGCTTGATACTAAAATAGTTGGACTTAAACTAGAAACTTTAATTAAGCTAAATTGATTAGATTCCTGCTCTGCGTGATATGAAGTTGAATAAGAAAGCAATTTTGGAATGCTTGACAATAATTGCAATCGATTATCATGCAACTCATCAAAACAGCCTGACTTGATTAAATTTTCCAATAATTTACTGTTAATAGATTTGGGGGGTAATCTTTCAATAAAATCAGTAATTGATTTAAACGCCCCTCTTGCTTTTCGCTCATCCGTTACTAACTTACCGAAATTCGGCGTGACTCCCTTAATAGCACATGCACTAATAACTGAAGTTAATAAAAATCTACCTAATAATACAGGAGTATTAGAAGATAAAAAACAAGAAGTTAAAACCGATAATATATTCAATAAAAATTCAGAACCTAAAAAACAAACTATCAAAAATAAATTTTATAAGTATTTAAGTAAATTAACGAGAAAATTGGGATTAAAATCCATAAGCAATTATTTTAAAGAATTAATTAAAGATCCAAATCTTGAGCAAAATATCAATTTAGAAAAAGAAGCAA
>NZ_JAQCNX010000001.1:0-74379 GCF_036857515.1 Candidatus Rickettsia tasmaniensis
ATTCTATTTTGCAGTGCAAAATCATTTAGCTTATATACTACTCCATCAATTTCATAAGGTAAATTTTCTCTATTGGTTTTGAGATATTCGTAAAAGGCGAAAATTTCTTCTTCAGAACTCGCAAGTTTAGATACTTCATTAATGTTAAAGCCGCATTCTTTTAATTTTGTAAGTAATTGATCTTGTGAAGAAGCGAGATTCTGTTCAGTTACCCCTCCTGAATATACAAAATATTTGAGCGGTCTTTTAGCCGTAATAGAAGCATCAAGCTGACGAAGTGATCCGGCAGCAGCATTACGAGGATTGGCAAATTTATCCTTGCCCTGCTCTTCTTGTTCTTTATTTAGATTTAAAAAATCTTGTTTTTCAATATAAATTTCCCCTCGTACTTCTAAAAACTCTGGAACATTATCTATTTTATGAGGAAAATTTTTGATTGTTTTAATATTTGCTGTTATATCTTCACCAACATATCCGTCACCTCTTGTAGCTCCCGTTGTAAGCACCCCGTTTTTATAAACAGCAGAAAAAGACAAACCGTCTATTTTAGGTTCACAAAAGATAGGAGCAAACTCATTAAGGCATAAGAAATTTTTTATACGGTCTACAAAATCTTTCACATCTTGCTTATCAAAAGCATTACTGAGAGATAGCATAGGCACTTGATGCGTAACTTTAGCAAATTTATTTGCTATTTTAGCCCCTACTTTTTTGCTAGGACTATTTTCTAAAATTAAATGAGGAAATTTTTGTTCTAACTTGAGATTGGTATTAAATAGCTGATCATACTCGCTATCAGAAACTAAAGGATTATCTTCTATATAATAAGCATGGTTATACGCTGCTATTTTATCAGCGAGTTCTTCTAGTAATTCTTGTGCTTCCTCTTCAGATATTAAATCAATATTTTGCATTAGTAGTTCATACTTTTATTTTAATGTACAATCAAATCCAATTCCTAAAATTTTTATTTTCTTCAAAATCGCTAATTGCTCGTTTTAGTCTTTCAGCATTTTTATGACTTTTTAACAAGTATAGTTTCCTCCATAGCATTATGGATCTTCAAGCGACATAATAACCACCTGTTTTTGTTTTTGTCTAGTTACAATCACTGAAGTGTGATCTGCACAAACTTTTTTCATAACATAACCTACTTAAGTACGTTTACATGTAATAAGGCATGTTTTATAACTAGTCACTTTAAGAATCAAAATCAAAATCTTTACCTAGTTTAATATATGCTCTAATACGGCTCATGAAATTTTGGAAATATGTTAAATTATGCCATGTCATTAGCATAGAGCCAAGTATTTCACCGCTTCTAACTAAATGATGTAGATAAGCTTTACTATAGTTTCTACAAGCAGGACATAGGCAATCATGTTCTAGCGGCTTGTTATCATCGGCATATTTGCTATTGCGGATATTTACCGTACCGTATTTCGTAAAAGCCTGACCGTTGCGACCTGAGCGTGTCGGGATTACACAGTCAAACATATCTATACCCCTGCTAACCGCACCTATAATATCAGCAGGCTTACCGACTCCCATTAAATAACGTGGCTTATTTTGCGGCAGAAAATCAGGAGCATAATCAAGTACTTTAAACATAAGCTCCTGCCCCTCACCTACTGCAAGTCCACCTATAGCATAACCCTCAAAATCAAGTTCTACTAGATCCTTAGCCGATTGATCACGTAATTCTTCGTAAACGCTACCTTGAATAATACCGAATTGTGCATAGCCTTCCCGCTTAACAAAAGCATTACGTGATCTATTCGCCCATCTAGTCGTAAGCTGCATAGAAGTTTTAGCTTCTTCAAAGGTTGCAGGGTAAGGCGTACATTCATCAAAAGCCATAGTGATTGTGCTACCGAGCAGATATTGTATTTCGGTAGAACGCTCAGGAGTTAACATATATTTATCGCCGTTAATATGAGAGCTGAAACTTACTCCCTCTTCGGTTATCTTGCGTAACTTCGATAGCGACATTACCTGAAAACCGCCAGAATCGGTTAATATCGGCTTATCCCAATTCATGAATTTATGTAAGCCACCAAGCCGTACTATACGTTCGGCAGTCGGCTGAAGCATTAAGTGGTAAGTATTGCCAAGCAATATATCCGCCCCCGTTTCTGCTACCGATTCAGGTAGCATTGCCTTAACCGTTCCTCTAGTTCCAACCGGCATAAAAGCGGGAGTACGCATCTCACCGTGTGCGGTTACGATAATACCGCTTCTAGCTTTTTTATGCTGATTATGAATATTAAAAGAAAATTTTGACACTGATAATCACTTATTTTTAAAAGCAATATCTTAGCATACTATAGTTTATCCTGGAATATAAAAATTAAGATTAAAAGCAGGTATCACCTAGAAGCAGTTGTTTTATGCTGTAATTTAGCCTTCCGATGTCATTCCCGCGTAATGATAATCTTTTCAACTCTAAATAATTATAGTCATTGACTTATTTTAATTACTTCTATAGATTACTTTTCTTAAATGATAATTAAACTCTGTCATTCATAATATAATTTATAAGAGTTAACATATGGAAAATAAAGAAGAAGAAACTTTAACCTCTGAGTGAATAATAGATGAAGAGGAGGAAAAGCGTTTAAAAGCTCAAAATGCAAGGAAAGAGCTTAAGTTAATATTAATAACATTTGCTATTATTCTCACTAGTTTTTTAACTTTTTGTTATTTCTTTTTTAACTATATAGAAGAAAAAGCAGCAGAGTATAAATTACAGCAAGAACAAGAAGCAAAAATAAATAATAACACAAAATGAAATTGTTTAAATACAATGTAACCAAAAGCTATTAATCTATTTAAAGTTAAAAAATTATTTGTTATTGCAATTTTTTAACTTTTGCTTTAATTGTAATCAACTATTATTAATATAAATAAAATAACTTTTATGGAAGATATAAGCTCTTGGAAAGAAAAGTTTGAAATTTGTGTTTACGCTAAAAAGCTACTTGATAAACTCGAATATTTAAACACTAAAGTAAAAAATCCTGTTGATATAGAGGAAGTTAAAAAAGGTATCTTCTACGCTCGTAAATATCATGGTTCACAAATGCGTCAGTCAGGCGATCCGTATTATTCGCACCCGATCGAAGTAGCGATTATGCTTGCAGAGTTTGTAGCAGACGAAGCGCCTAAGCTTTTTACTTCTAATATGATAAATGCTGCTCTACTTCACTATACTATTAAGAATACAGAACTTACTGAAAAGATGATCATCGAAATTTTTGGTAAAGAAATAGCAAAACATGTAGAAGGTTTAACTAGAATTAAACCTCACGGAAAAATTAGTGTTGAGGAAAGCTTAAACCTATTAATTAAGCAAAAAAGATATGATCCGCACTTATAAAATTATTTGATCGTATTCATAATGTACAAACATTAGCAGCTAAATCACCTGAAAAAGCGAAGCAGATTATTGTGGAAACATTTAAGAAGTTTCTAGTTGTTGCTATACATTTAGAGTGTTATGAAATTGAAGAAAAGTTTAATGCAATTTGCTATAGGTTTTTATACAAAGATAAATTTTCTCAACAAAAACAAATATCATTATTCACTATGAATAACCTGCTTCTTTTTCCAACTTTTGAAAATGATTTAGACCAAACATCAAATTATAAGTAATGGAACCATCACAACAAACAAACCATATTGACCCAAATATTTTGTTAAATATATAATTCCAAACGAAGTGATTATATACATTAAGGCTCTAGAAACAGCATATATCATACTACTGTAAAGCGTTTAAAAACCGGAAAATGCCTAAAAAAGATTGAAACAGCAGGAACAGTATCAAATGAACATATTATCAAACCTATTTGAATTAAAAGAAGCTGGAGAGGTGTAGTTGTACTTTTTAAAAGGTATGGTGCAAATAGAATAAATATAAAGAGTAAAGCTAATTTTACTCTAAGAATTTTTAAAGGATATATTTTATAACTTAGAAAACATATTAAAGACATACTAGCTAGGTGGAACATTGAAATAATAAAATTATGATGAATAACCTGAGCTGCACTATATCCAAATGCATTCTTTAAAACTTCACCACAAGTAATATAAGTATAGTAGAAACATATGGGCCAAGCACAACTCATTATGAAAAAATATATAGTTGTCTTCTTATTAGGTTTTTGGTTAAAAATCTCATCGTTTTTTAATTCTTTTTTGTTGATATTTGCCTTTTCATATTTTCGTAAAAGTCTAGCACTTGCATCTACAAAATCAGGCGTTTCTCTAAGATGAGCTCTAGCGTAACCTCTCACAACTGCAATAATTGCACCTATCCAAACGGCAAGACGCCAATTCAATCCTTGAGTAGTAACTAAAGATACTATAGCTAAAGCTACAGTTGTCCCAATTACTGATGCTACGGCGATAAAAGAAACTACGGGATATTGTATAGGTGGTTTTGTAATTTCAGTTAAATAAAGTTCTGCTACCACTATTTCACCTACAGAAGCTATACCTTGAATTGCACGGCAAATTGTGATTAATACAGCAGCAAAATAACCTACTTGTTCATAAGTAGGAGCATTTGCCATAATTATACAGGATAAAGCCATTAAGGTAGATAATAACAGTAGATTTTTGCCCTAATATCACCCTATTCGACCAAAAATATATGCTCCTAGTGGTCTAAATATAAAGGTAGAACAAAAGGTAAATGCAGAGAGAAGAGAAGCTGCACTCAAATCATATTTAGGAAAGAACAATTCATTTAACAATACTGCTAAATGGATGTACAACATTAAATCAAAATACTCAAGAAAAGTAGCAGTAGATAAAATGCCTGTGGCTTCTTTTTGATCGCTTGTTAAACTTCTCTGTTCTTGTTCATAGCCTAACATAAACTCTTTACAAAAAATTAAATTGTAAAGAAATTTATACTGTTTTATATAAAAGTCAATAGGCAATTTCGCTTTACACGATAAATAAGAAAAGGAAGTGCAGCTTAATATATTTTGTGAATTGATAGAAAAAAGCTATAATATATTGCGATGTTTTTTATAGTTGTAATTATATAGATTTAACTGTATTCCCCAGCAAGTAGTAACGTTAAAAGCAAGAAACAAACTAATAATTAGTACTTTAAATTTACTTTATTTTATTAGCATGATAGATATGTGATAAATAAACTAATTGAAAGAAAAAATAAGTAATATACAGTAATGGTTCATTTTTAGATTGAAAAGCAAAATACTATACTATCATTGGTAGTTATAATTAAATATATTCAAAATATGTTTTTTCAATCACTAAATTTATACTCTATCTTAGTTGCAGGCCTTACAGCTACTGTTATCGTGTTTATGCGTCAATTATCTTATTACAAACAGCAAATTATTAATAAGGATTTTAAAAAAATACCTGCATATTTTGATAAAAAAATGTTATATAAAATTCTTAATAAGAACTACGATAGATATTCTGCTCTTGAAATGATTAAATCATATTTTAAGTTGAAAACTGCAAGATCATTATCATATGAAGCACTTGAAAATGATAAGCAATTAAGCGAATTATTTAGAGATTCTTTAAACTATTTTATTGATGATTTTATATCAAAATCCGATAAATCAGTTGCAGTAAATAAAGTGTTTAGTATACAAGATGAACATAACAATACTCATAAATTATATGCGTTTTTAGAGAAAAATAAAATATCGGACAAAACACATCAAATGCTTGTATATGTCAAAGTGCCTTATATAATGACCAAAGATGACGAAGAAAGCTTCAACACTTTCATACACTTGGCTAAGATAATGTAGATTTCCCAAAAACAAAATCAGACACTCAAATAACAAATTTAAGAGTGAGCTTAACGAAGTCGTATAAGCGAATCTTACAAAATTCGGCATCAAGAGCTTAATATTGAAACTATATTTTTAAGTAAGACAGAGTTATTTAAAGCTTGGTTTAGAGTTACCTAAACCAAGAAATAAATTACTACTTACCTAAAAGTGGATATGTAACATTTTTTAAGAATTTTCTTTTAATATAAGTACATACTAAAAATGTCAGTACGGTACTTGGAACATAGCAAATTATCGTAGGTAAATATCTTATTAAGGTCTTAGTTGAGACTAAGTCAGTAAACGACGTACTGATGCTCTCTACTAACTCTCTACTTTTTGATCTTCAACAATCTAAAGTACGATATCTATTTTTGTATTTTAAATAACATCTAACAGCTTCAATAACCATAGAAGATATAATAGAAATTATTCCGCTTTGCATAAGAAAATAAAATTCCAGACTATCCGAACAATAACAATAATTAGCAATAATTATTAAAACTAAACCTAGAATATTAAAAAAATAGACAAATGGTTTGCCATAAGATTTCTCTTCTTGCTTAATGCTACTTTTTAATAATTCATATATTAGAGATTTTAACATTGAATTACCTATTTCATAAGAATAGCGAGCAATACACCTGCACCAAAAGCGTAGGCGAGATTCCGCAAAGGGTGGTCACGTGTCGACTCACATAAATCCGCTACATTAGCTTTACCTTTATCCATTCCTTTATCTTTATAATATTCCATAACGGGATGATAAATTACCTAACGGCTCATCTAGAATATCTCCGGATTGACCTTTTAAATTACGTAATCTTGACACTAAGCTTTCAATATCTTTTTTGATACCTTCGACATCTGCTTTAGCAGAGTTTGAATTTGATTCTTTCATAATTTACTCCTTTATTAGTTTATATTTTGTTAAGCAAATTATTTTGCCTACAAAACTTACACGATACTCCTCTTATAAGAACTTTACAATAGCTTAAACAATAAAAAAACCGAATCTAAACTAGATTCGGCTAAATTTAATGATTTTTTATTTCGTATTACTTCTACTTACTACCGAATGAAGAAACAATTTTATTAATTAATGATTCAATATTAATTGCTGATTGAGTATATTTTATCTCTTCATTAGCCGCTAAATTTTCATCGTCATTACCCGGTACAATTGAAATATATTTACCTCCAAGTAACCCACTGGTGACTACTTGGGCTTTAGAATCTTTAGGTATTTTAACATCATCATTAATATTTAGAGATACACTTGCATAAAAGCTATTTGGATCTAAAGTAATTTTCTTTACACTACCGATTTTTATACCTGAAATCATTACGTCGCTTCCAACTGCTATCCCTTCTGCACTTTGGAAATGAGCAGTTACCTGATAGCCTTTTGAGCTAGTTATAGAACTACCTGTTTTGTAGGCAAAAATCAAAAATAGCAAAGCAATAATTAATACTACAAAGCCTATAATTGTTTCAATAATGTTCTGTTGCATTGTTTTTTATATTTTATTAATATTACGGTTGCCATCTATTATATTTAAGATTTGATGTTTTAGGCAGCTTTTTAACTATTTTATTATTCTTTTGCCATGGAAAAAGCTGAATATTTTTTGGTATCTCATTTACTAAATGATGTAACCAAGCGTGCCAACTTGGCGGAATTTTTGTAGGTTCATTTACATTTTTATAAATAACAAACCTCCTTGGACGCCCTAAATAATCAATATTACGGCCTTCATAATATTGATTCAAAAACTCATCTTCTCCTACTTTTTTGTGAAAAAAAGTAATAAAAAACTTATCTATCCACGACATTTTAAAATTTCTATAGCAGTTTCTCTTCCTTGCACTGCAAGTTTATCGGCAGCAATATTACCGCTATTATTTGCATGACCTCTTACCCATTTCCAAATAATAGTATGTTTACTCAATTCTGCGTATAATTTTTGCCATAAATCGGCATTTTTAACGGGTTCATTGTTGCTTTTACACCAATTATTTTTTATCCAATTATGAATCCAAGCGGTAATTCCTTGTTGCAAATATTTGCTATCGGTATAAATCTCAATATTACAAGATTTTTTTAAAATTCTCAAGGCTTCAAGTGCTGCAGTAATTTCCATACGATTATTAGTCGTATCTAACTCATACCCAAATACTTCTTTGCTAGTATCGTTAAATTGAAGCAAAGCTCCCCACCCTCCGGGACCTGGATTACCCGCACATGCACCATCAGTATATATCACTACTTTTGAATCCATAATATGCATTAACTAGGTTTAGAAGAATTACGAAACTTATCTAACATTATAACATTTGGACTTGAAGATGATAAAGTCTGATAACTTTTATTATTACTTATTTCCTCTTCATGTTGAGGATTTTCGTGTATATTTAACGACTGATTAAAAGTGAGACTGTAATTATTATTGGAATCAACAAAGCTAATAAGTGCATCAAAAGGTACGTAAATTATTTCTTTAACACCGTCAAAACTTACCGTTAAAGAAAAGCCCGTATCATTTACTATTAAATTTTCAAACTGATACTGCAGTACTATTGTTATCTGTTCCGGATATGCCTGTTTAACTTTTGAAGGTAAAATTACCGCAGGGTTATCGGTTCTGTACGATATGTATATTAACTGATCCCAATATAAATTTTCATGCTGAATTTTTGTTAGAATTTTTTTCACAAATTCTAGCATAGATTCATGCACAAATTTTTTATATTCAATATTCATACGAGAAAAATAAATAAAAATAGGTCGACGAAGTTTAATTTGAACAGTTTACGTCATTGCGAGGAAAAACTGTAAGTTTTGACGAAACAATCTCAGGAGTCCTACTTTATGAGATTGCCACATTCTCTACGTTCGCTCGCAATGACGAGATCAACCGTTTTTAGGCAATGCCAATTTTTCAAATTAAACAAGTATAAGTGAGGGTTTTTCTGTTGCCCGGCACACCCTCCAGCCGCGTAGGGTTAAGCTGCTAAAGCTAAACAACCTACAGAACGATTATTATCGTTTGCGTTTCTTTGTTTTGACCCATATGGCAAAAACCATCGGCGGAATCATCCCGAGTAAAAGCAATCTTTTTATTAGGCACGTCGATCCTATTTCGCCCCCCAAAAATACTCGATGAACTTCGTATTGTCTACTCTTTAAGAGTTATTACATATTTAAACTTTTCTAAATGACGTAGCTAATAAAGAGAAATTTGAAGGCGACACGGAACGCAGAACCGCAGCGTACACGCAAGTAACGTGAGGATTCGAGTACCGGATCGACGTACAAATTACCTTTAGGAGCAAGTTATTTAGAAAGTTTTGGTGGAGGCGTCGGGTACTGCCCCCGAGTCCGCAACCTCTATTCTAAATTACGTTTATTACTATAGCTATATTAGCACCAAATATTATGCCTTAATTTGATTAAAATGTAAAGGTCAAATAAGAATTCTAGATTTATATTAAAAATGGACTTATAATAAATGTTTAGAATTCTAAATTAAAAACTTAATTATGCTACCAAATCTTGGAATTATCGCCGGCAGAGGTTCATTACCTTACTTAATAGCAGGTAATTATACAAAGCAAGGCGGTAATTGCTATATAGCGGCAATTAAAGACGAAGCTGATATAGATCAAATTAAAGATTTTGCATATAAGATTTTAAAAATCGGTATGGTCGGGGAAGCTATAAAATATTTTAAGGAGCATGAGGTAAAAAATATTATTTTTATCGGTGGAGTTAATAGACCGAATTTTAAAAATTTAGCCGTAGATAAAATAGGCGGTTTACTGCTTTTCAAAATAGTTGGGCAAAAAGTTCGAGGAGATGATAGTTTGCTAAAAACAGTAGCAGATTTTTTTGAAAGTTACGGTTTCAAGGTAATTTCAAGTAATGAAATATATAAAAATCAACAAGGTAACTCCAATATTATAACCGATACTAACCCTATAAGTTCAGATAAAAATGATATTGAGCTTGGAATAAAATTATTGAATCATCTAAGTGCATTCGACATCGCACAATCGGTTATAGTTGAAAGTGGCTACATACTTGGTATAGAGGCTGCCGAAGGAACGGATAATTTAATAACGAGATGTGCAGATTTACGTAAAAATCCTCATGGAGGAGTATTAGTAAAAATAGCGAAATTAGGTCAAGATAATAGACTAGATATGCCGACGATCGGTCCTAATACTATAAAGAATCTTGCTAAATATAATTACAAAGGGGTAGCGATTCAAAAAAATAATGTAATTATAGTCGAAGAAGAATTAACTATAAAACTCGCTAATGAACATAAAATTTTTATAACAAAATGTTAGCAATAGGTATTACCGGTAGCTATGCATCGGGCAAAACTTTTATGTTGGATTATTTAGCAGAAAAAGGATATAAAACTTTTTGTGCCGATAGATGCATAAAAGAATTATATCAAGATGTAGTTTTGCAAACTCAGATTTTAAAATTACTACCTGAACTTGAGTCTTTCAATATTGGAAAAATCAGTAATTTAATTTACAATAACGACCTAGCTAGAGAAAAACTACAAAATTTTATTTACCCCTTACTAATAGATAAACTCATTTTATTTAAAAAAGAAAATGCTAATTCCAAATTTGGCTTTGCCGAGATACCGCTGCTTTATGAAGCTAAATTTGATAAATATTTTGATTTTGTCGTAACAATATACTGCTCTGAAGAAATAAGAATGCAAAGAGCAATAACGAGATCTTCGTTTGATATAGAAATTTATAATAAAATCAAAGAAATTCAACTATCACAAGAGAGCAAAATAGCAAAAGCAGATTTTGCTATAAATAGCGGCGTTGATATGTTAGACTTGGAAAAACAAATAGCGAAGCTAATAAAGGATTTGGAATGTCGAGTTTAAGAGAAATAATTTTAGATACCGAAACTACGGGACTTGACCCACGACAAGGTCATCGAATCGTTGAGATCGGTGCTATTGAGATGATAAATAAGGTATTAACAGGCAGGAATTTTCATTTTTATATTAATCCTGAGCGAGATATGCCGTTTGAGGCTTATAGAATTCATGGCATATCCGGCGAATTTTTAAAAGACAAGCCTCTATTTCATACAATAGCCGATGATTTTTTAGAGTTTATTTCAGATAGCAAACTGATTATTCATAATGCTCCTTTCGATATTAAATTTCTAAATCACGAATTATCATTATTAAAAAGAACCGAAATTCAACTCTTGGAACTAGCAAATACTATTGATACTTTAGTAATGGCTAGAAGCATGTTTCCAGGCTCAAAATATAATCTTGATGCATTATGTAAAAGATTTAAAGTTGATAATTCAGGTAGGCAGCTTCACGGAGCTTTGAAAGATGCAGCATTACTTGCAGAAGTATATGTAGAGTTAATGGGCGGTAGACAATCCGCTTTTAAAATGGTTGATAAATCTGCCGGAATAAATAATTTAGCAACTAATCAAATAAATAACAAAACAGAGCAAGCTACTATTGTTATTAAACCTACAAAAGAAGAGCTGCAAAAACATAAAGAGTTTCTCAGTAGGATTTTAAAAACTGCTTAGTAAAACGTCATTGCGAGGAGATGCACAGCATCGACGTGGCAATCTCAGGAATTTTATATTATTTCATGAGATTGCCACGCTCCTTTTAGTCGCTCACAATGACGATTATCAACAATCCCCTTAAAACTTATCTATGAAAACAAATTTTCTTGTATTTATAACCTTTACAATACTTATCTCTTTAGGCTTTTGGCAGCTTAGTCGTTTAAAAGAAAAGAAATTATTTTTAGCTTCAATGCAAGCTAACCTAACCTCACCTGCAATTAATTTAGCAGAAATTCAAGACGGTTTACCTTATCACAAAGTAAAAATTACCGGTCAATTTTTGCCTAATAAAGACATATATTTATACGGTAGAAGGTCAATGTCGAGTGAAAAAGACGGATATTATTTAGTTACTCCTTTTAAAACCATAGAAGATAAAGTTATTTTAGTAGCACGAGGTTGGTTCAGTAATCGCAATAAAAATATTATCACGCACGCTACAAACGACCGGCAGCACGAGATTATCGGTGTTACCATGCCATCAGAAAAAACTCGTATCTACTTACCTGCTAACGATATAAAAAATAATGTGTGGCTAACGCTAAATTTAAAAGAAACATCCAAAGTGTTAGGCTTAGATCTTGAGAATTTTTATATTATTGCGGAAGGAAAAGATATCAGCAATCTAGATATTTTATTGCCTCTTGCAATAAATCATTTAGCAGCAATCAGAAATGACCATTTAGAATACGCCCTAACTTGGTTTGGACTTGCTATTTCTTTAATCGTAATATATGTAATTTATCGGCGTCGTTATATGGCTGTGGATGTCATCCCGCGAGCTTGTAGCGGAATCCAGAAAAATAATTAAAAAGACTGGACCCCGTGGTCAAGCCACGGGGTGACAGTAGAAAATCGATACATAAATGAGTGATTTACAAAGAGAAGCATCCGATCCTAATTACTCCGTTTGGGTATCAGCATCTGCCGGTACCGGTAAAACCAAAATCCTAACCGATCGATTTTTACGTCTGTTAATAACGGGCGTAGAGCCTTCCAATATTTTATGCCTTACTTTTACTAAAGCTGCAGCTATAGAGATGCAAGTAAGGATTAATAGCAGACTTAAATATCTTTCTCTTTGCAACGCCGAGAAACTAGAAGAATCACTTTTCTTAATGAGCGGCAATAAGCCATCGCCGCAAGAAACAGAAAACGCAAAAACTTTATATGATAAAATACTAAATAGCAATAAGCTTTTAAATATCTATACAATTCATGCTTTTTGTCAAAAAATTCTTAACACTTTCCCCTTAGAAGCCGGCATAACACCAGAATTTAAAATCCTTGAAGAAACTAAATTACAAGATATCTTCCTAAATATCAGAAACGAAATTTACTTAAGCGATGAACATAATGACTTAATTCAAATTTTACTTAACCGATTTCATGAAATAACTCTGCAAGATATTTTTACCGAGATAATCGAGCAGAAAATTAAATTCAGAAAGTTATTGATAAATAAGCAAATTCCCAAAGAAATATCTAATAAAAGATTAGCGTTAGGGGAATTAAATAATATTTACGATAAGGTAAAAAACTTATTTGCCGAGTATGATGTGGAGATAGCACCGAAAGAAATTTTTTTTACCAAAGACGGGAAAAAACGACAAAGCCTTTTATCGAAAGAATTAATAAGGAAATATCCTAAATTATTACTAGAGCTAGAAAAAATTACCTCTGAAATTTACCGATTAGATGAGCTGCATCGCATAGAAGAACTAGAATATCATACGAACTTACTTACTAAACTTGCGCATATTATTTTAAAAAAATACGATTCATATAAGGAAGAAAATAATTTACTCGATTACGACGATTTAATTTACTACACCGAGAAATTACTAAATAATAAAACTACTCATGAGTGGTTGCTGCATAAGCTTGAAAGCGAGATAAATCATATTCTTGTCGATGAAGCACAAGACACAAGCCCCCCGCAGTGGAATATTATTACTACTTTAATAACAGAGTTTAATGCTGTAGAGAGGCCAAATAATAGTGTTTTCATAGTCGGCGATGATAAACAATCGATCTTCAGTTTTCAAGGGGCTGATCTTCATAATTTCAACTTAGTAAATGAGCGACTAAAAGCAAATCTTACAAATGCTAACAAGAAATTCAAAAATATCACCCTTGAATATTCTTATAGATCATGTACAGAGATTTTACAATTTACTTATAATGTTTTAAAAAATATAAAATCCAATTACCCGAGTTTATTCCTTTCGAATAATCCTTTAATATTCTCATTTCGTACACATCAAGGCTCTGTAACGATTTGGCCATTAGTGACGAGTGAAAAACAAGAAGAGCCTTTTTGGGCACTACCTGAAGATTATGAAAATTCTAAATCTGCTGCCGATTTACTCATAGAAAAAATTGTAAATTTTATAAAAGAACAAATAGAAAGCGAAGAAATTTTACCGTCTACTGCAAACAGAATATCTGAAAAAGATTTCATGATATTAGTCAGAAAGAGAGATGAATTTAGTAATAATCTGATCAAAGAACTTAGCAAAGCTAAGCTTAAAGTTGAGGTAGGCGATAGAATGAACCTTAAGGAAAATCTAACTATAATGGATTTAATTTCATTAGCTAAATTTGTGTTACTACCTGATGATGATTTAAATCTTGCCGGTTTACTAAAATCACCGATTATTGGAATAAGCGAGCAGCAATTATACGAACTTCTTGTAAATAAAAGTGAGAATAGCTTATGGGATATACTCTCTTCACATGAGGAGATATATAATAAGTTAGATTCTCTAATTGAAATTTATAAAATATCGATTGTTGAGAACTTCTTTGATTTAGTGGTGCATAATCTAAATTTACGAGAGATTTACGATGGTGATAGTGATGATATGATAAATGAGCTATTAACATTAAGCAAAAACTATGCAAATGATATAGATAATTCACTGCAAGGATTCGTTGCTTGGTTCGAGAATAACGATATCTATATTAAACGTGATATGGGGCATTCAGACAAAATAAGAGTAATGACAGTCCACGGCTCTAAAGGGCTTGAAACTCCTATTGTTATATTATGCGATTCTACTACTTTACCGATAAGCAGCAATAAATTTATTTGGGATGATAAAGGAGAAATGTTTTTCTCTGCTAATGCTGCCGATACTCCTGAGTTTTTGCAAGAGCTGAAAGAAGCTGAAAAATTAAAAGATTTGCAAGAATATATAAGACTACTCTACGTTGCAATGACAAGAGCTAAAGACAGGCTGATTATATGCGGTTTTAGTAAAAAATCTACCACTCCTGAAAATTGCTGGTATGAAATAGCCAAACAAACTTGCGATAAATTTCTCAATTAATAGCTGCTATATTAAATATAATATACTATTAAGACGCACATATATTTAGCGTCTTATGTTAAAAATTTTAGAAAGTTTCTTTGAAAATAAAGCAAGAATTAAAATAGAAAGGTTAAACAATTACCATCCCTGCATTATGCTTATGAAAAAGGTAATAAGGAATAATACTTAAATTTTTTTCTTTTAAGGCTTGTTTATACTTTGTTATTTTAGAAAAAACAACTATAACAAAAAAAATAAAAATACTTATTAACAGAGGATATAAGATATTTAACTGATCAAACATCATTAATTTCACAGAATTTAGTTAGATACTACATAATAGTAGTAACATTTATTTAAATTTCAACTTAAATATTTTTTATTTCAATTTAACTCCTATATCTTAAATTTAAATCATTTATATTTAGATATTGTCATAAGAAAATTAATAAGATTTTTATTGAAACCACTACTTCTAAAATAGATAGCATAATAATTTATGCATTATGATAATAATCATGCCCTAATAAATCAGATTTAAGAATACCACAATTATATTCATATGAATCTAAATAAGCTTGTAATTCATGAACATTTTGTTCTATTTTTTCATAATTATATTTATATGAGTTTTGGAATTTTTCAACTAATTTACCTTTATTAACAACTTTTTTATAAGCATCTTCTTTAAAAAACCCATCTTTTTGTTCTTCACTACGAAAGTAATCCTTAAATTCACTATGTTTTTTCGGTAAATTAGAGATAAATTCTGCAAATTTTTCTAATTGAATATTGGTAATTAGAGTAAATACCAAACCTATATTTTCTTTATATTGGTTAACTCTTGAAATTTCATGCTCTATTGTATCTTTTTGTTCAATTTCAATAACATTATTAGATAAAATAACTAAATCTTTTTTATTAACCTCTTGCTTTTCAGATTCCTTTAGTTTTATATTCAGCATTTCCTCTTCTAATGCCTCTTTACTAAATAATTTTTTAAATACAGCAAGCCACGGACCAAAAGCTGTACTTTCTAATTTTTTAAAATATTCTTTTAACTTCATAACTAATTTCCTTGTTTATATTTTCTTAGTTTAATTTATAGTACTAGTTGGAAGTAATCAAGTTATAGAGCTAAGAAAAATTAATACTTTTGTAAAAATTATATATAGCGTAACAATTGAAAAACAGTTTTAAAATGCTTAAAATAATTTGACTATTTTAGAAAATTTTAATAAAATCTATTAATAAACTCAATCGATAATACAAAATATGAAAACAGCTTTTATCTTCCCCGGTCAAGGGTTGCAATTGATCGGCATGGGAAAAGATTTTTATGATAATTTTAAACCCGCCAAAGAAACTTTTCAAATCGTTGATGAAGTACTAAACCGAAAACTCACTGATATAATTTTTAATGGACCTTCTGAAGAACTTACCTTAACCACTAACGCACAACCGGCATTAATGGCAGTATCTATGGCAATAATAAATATTATCAAAGCTGAAACCGGTAAAAGTTTGGATAGTCTTTGCGATTATGCTGCCGGTCATTCACTAGGTGAATATAGTGCTTTATGTAGTACCGAAAGTATTAACCTTGAGACAGCAGCAAAACTACTTCATATACGTAGTACATCTATGCAGGAAGCATGTCCTGAAGGTGAGGGAAGCATGGCGGCTTGTATCAATATTCCGCTTCAAAAACTTGAAGAAATATTAGAAGAGATCAACAAAATAAATTTATGCCAAATTGCCAACGATAACATCGAAGGACAAATAGTTATTAGCGGCAAGACCACAGCTATAGATCATGCTATTAGTATAATTAAATATTTAGGTTATAAAGCGATAAAGCTGAAAGTCAGTGCTCCATTTCATTGTAGCTTAATGAAGCCGGCAGAAGAAAAAATGCGAGTAGCTCTTGATAAAGCTATAATTAATAAGCCTCTGATACCGATAATCCAAAATTATACCGCAAAACCTACTCTAGATCCTACAAAAATCAAACAAAATTTAATTCTTCAGATATGCGGGCGAGTTAGATGGCGTGAAACTTTAGAACTATTTCACAAATTAGAAATCGCTCATATAGTAGAAATAGGGGCAGGAAGCGTACTAACAAATATGCTCCGGAAAATTAATTATCCATATAAGTTAAGTAATATAAGTAATTTAGAAGAACTACAGAATTGTTTAGATAACGTTAGTCAATAACTGACTCTAATAACTTCTGATTCATAAAGTTTTTAAATTAACTTAATATTATTATATTATGCAAATTAGTTTTAGTTTTTTTAAGCAATTGCTAGAATTATTCACTAGTGATTGGCAGAGCTATTGAGACAAGGTAATAGAGGATTATAAAATATAGCCTTAACAGATACTAATGATACATTTTTAAAAGAAGAATATTATGAAAAAATTGCTCTTATCCAAAAAGACATTAAAGAAGGTGAATATCCATGGTATGTTGCTCCTTTTAATAAAATAGATCATGCAAGTTTATTACTTACCAATATTCATATATTAGAGCTTGATTATCTAAATCAAAATACGGTAAAAGCAGTAAAAAATATGCTGCGAAATAACTTCAAAGATATATATAATCCGGAAATTTATATTATTGCTAATTATGAAGAACCTATAATTAAAAACTATACAATAATAGATAAAATAGCCAAAGGTAAAGTTATTACCTTTGAAGATTTAAATATTAAATATGTAGATCACACGGATGAAGGGTTAAAATATATAGGTGATATAGTAAATGATATTAGAAAACTAGACAGCGAGTTAGTAGCAGATATTCAAATATCATCAATTTTATTTTGTAGATTTTCTTATTACTCAGTGTACAATCATTTCTATGGCTGCACATTTTGAAGCATTACAAAATTTTCATCAAAATTTAGATAACCTCAATTTTTTAGTACCGTTACAAAAATATATTCCCGAATGCCAACCAAAAGACTATAAGAGTTTTGTCAATCTTGAAGCAATAACTTGGAATAGATTTTTAGTTAAATATCAGAAATTATTTGAGAACATTCAGAAAGATTATTTAGCATCTGTAGTGATAGTGAGAATTTTGTAAAATTGTTAATTTCAGACTCTTATTATCTTAGCTTAAACAAGCGAATCGAAATTATAGAGTACTTAATAGATAAATATAAAAATGATACTAAATCTATTTATTATATAACCCAACAACTTTTTGATATTTGTGATGATAACACGGATATTAAAACTATCGAAACCAAGGCTAAACAGTTTTACAAATATATTGAATATTTCCGTAGTTGGGATGATTTACCTAGTTATTGGTATATGGACTTTAAAGGGCTACCCGGACGTGATAAGGAAGCTTTGATTATGGGCAATTCCGTAAAGCCGGAAAATGATTATATTTAGTTAGAAAAATTATAAAATAATTCTAGAAATTTTGCTTATTAGATGATATAAAGTAAAGCCATAACCGGAGAGATGGCCGAGTGGCCGAAGGCGGCGGTTTGCTAAACCGTTATACGGGTCATACCGTATCGAGGGTTCGAATCCCTCTCTCTCCGCCAGTCTGGACAGTTAGCCAATTCTTGTAGTTTATCGAACGGAAAAGCCAAGTGAGTAATCAAGGTTTCCGCCTTTCAAATTTAGGTTCGCAAATACACATTATCGCCTTATTTCCTTTATTTAACAAGGATTTTAGCTCTTAATACAAACCTACTAATATGTTCTATGCTATTCATATGTTAGTTTATGCTAGACTTTTCTCTAATATTTTCTGTTACTTATACGTTATTTTCTACAAATTTCACCAATTTTAGCCATTTTTTTTCTAAAAATATGTACTCTATACAAACGAGGGGCTATTCCTCGTAAAATAAGGGATTGGAGGGCTGTTTGTAAAAATTTTTTTTAATAGAATTAATTGTTTATACCAAAATTTTTCAGTTTTTGTGTACAAAAATTTCACCTATTACCGGAATTGAGTGAGGACTTAAATAAAGCTTAAGGGTTGGGTCGGAAATATAAAGGTTTAAAAATTCCAACGTTTCTTCTTTATTACTATAGTCTGTGCTACCATTATTACACATGGTACATCCTAATTTTACTTTATCATTTGCTACTAAATCTTTTAATTGTGTTACTTCTTCTAAGGTAGCCAATTTTATATCACTTATGTTGCAGAAACCATCTATTACTTCATTAAATATATTTATTTACGCCTTGCGAAACTGTCCTTCTTATATCATTTATATCTTCATTAGTACGCCAAGAAACATAAGATAAACTACTATCGTATTTGTGATACAACCCCCAACACCAACCTTGTACTCCTTCTGTATTTCCAGGAGTTGTACTATAGCTTGCATTTGCAAAAGCTACTCCATTATTAAATATATTATATGCATCTATATTCTCCTTATTAAGACCATACTCCCTTTTGAGAGTATAAGCTATAATTACTCCAGTCCAATTAGATTTACATGTAAAATGTCTTGTCATACCTTACCTTTTGAAATGTTATTAAAAACTTTAACTATTTTAGATTATATAATGTCATCTTCTTCACCCATTAATTTAATTAAGTCTGGATAAGTTTTTTCATATTGATCTATAAGCTCAATTGTTTCTATTTTATCATGAGATGATAATTTAACTTTATCACTTTCTACTAACTCTCTTAATTCTTTTATTTCTTGTATGGTAGCATAATGAACACTAACCTCTTCACCATCTTTTGCTGCATACCATTGATTTTGAGCATCGCATGAAAGGGCATTTAATATATTATATTTATGGGTTCTAAATCTAGTTTTACAAAGAAATTTCTTGTTAATAGGAATTATGGAGTTTCGGTGATAGGTACGTATGATAATCCAAAAGATTCATTATTAAATATACAGAATGGCTCTGTTTTCTTTTGAAAACTACTGTTAGGAACAAAACCAAAAATTTTTATTGTATAGTGTTGATTTATATAATTCATATCATTTATAAATATAAGGTTTATCTCCTGTAACCTTAGGTTTAATAAAGTTTATATATGAGTAGCAATTATACACCAAAAAATTACGGTTTATTCGGAAAGTACATAAGTAAGATATCAAAAGCCATAATTACTAAATATAGAAAATAATATAAGCAATACTAAAAGTAGTAATTAATATGCAAAGATATTTAGACCCAACGAATGATAGTTTATTTAAAAAAATCTTTCGTGATTTAGAGAGATTAAAGGAATGTATCAATGCAGTTCTTGAACTTCAGGAGGATTTTAGAATTAAAGAAATAGAGTTATGCCCATAGAGCAAGTGCCTATGCTCAATAAAGGAAAAAAAGCATATTTGATTTAAAGGTTAAAGATGAAGCCGATAGCTGGTATATTAATCGAGATGCAAAATAGCAGAAATTAAGGAATAAATCTAAGGCATTAACTACGCAATCACAACATACAAAAGGTTGTTATCCCGCCACGCAGTAAACGACCTCTTCAGCTCATTGGTGGAAAAGGACGAACCCACATAAGATATTATAACACTTCAATACTCAACTTACAATAATTATTATATAATAATTATAGCTTAGTAGTTGAGATATTATTTAAAGGATTAAATTATGACTGATTTAATCAAACAATTTGAGGTGCTACTGTCATTCCCGCGAGGCTTTGTTGCGTGGACCGGTAAAATCCACTGCGTCACCCCCCGCAGTCAAGCCACAGGATGACAGAGGTGAAATTGATCCACGCAACAATGCCTTCCTGCGAAAGCGGAAATCCAGTACTTTAAAGCTTTTTTAAAAGTTTTACCTTAAAAAAAATGATATAATAAAAAATCTTTAAAATTAAGATTTTTTAGCCTAGATCCCTGCTTTCGCAGGGATGACATCTGGGGCTTTTTAAAAATTGTCCGGTACTATAACTTAGTGACACGCCGGCAAATAGAGCGGTCATTGTTCTTAAGTGAAACAGGCACAGCCTCAATTGCTAATGAGGTTGCGGTTGCTGCAAATGTAGTAACTGATTGTTTAAAATAATTAACTAATATATTAAATTACTAATTGTAATTATTATCATTTATTAAAATTTCTTATCATTTCTCTTAATCTTCTATATATTCAAAAATTCCCTAAATCAATTCCAATTTATTTATTCATACTTTTAGTTAAATTTCTATTGTGTTCTTAAAGTTTCTTATTATGATTCTGTCTATAGCTCACTTTTAACAAAATATTAAAATTTATAGAATATAATAAGGATATAATTATGTTCATACTAAACATTTTTAAAATAAACTGGCACAAAAGATTATCCGAAAGTACAACAAGTGACCTTAGTAATAAAAATATAACTGATGAACAAGCAAAAGATTTAGCTGCAGCACTTAAAGCTAATAGATCTTGTCGCTTAGTCTTTGGAATAACCAAATAGGCGATGCTGGAACAAGAGACTTAGCGACAAGCTTAAGCGATAATAAATCTTTAACGTCGCTTTATCTTCCTTGGAACAACATAGGCGAGGCAACATTTAAAATAATTAATGAATATCTGTACAGAAATAAAACTATAACCGAAAAAAAGCAGAAAAGCAATATGAAGAACAGCAAAAGCAAGAACTAGAAACACGACAAGTAGAGGAAGAAAAAAGAAAACTATTGGAAGAACAAGAAAAACAACAGCAAAACCTAAAGCTTGATGAGCTAAAATATAATCAACTAATTTTAGTAATAAAAGAAAGTAAGGAAGAAGAAGCAGAAAATTTAGTTAAAGAGTTAAACGGTGACACGCTTAACAAGATAGACGATAACGGCGATACGGCTTTAACTTTAGCTGCTTATAAAGGATTAGATAAAGTTTACGACTAATATCTAAAATGTCTAATCAGGCTATTAGTACTATTAATGGCAATGGTGAAACGGCTTTAACTTATGCTGCTAGTAAAGGCTTAAGTAAAGTATGCATGCAACTAATCCCTCTAATGAGCGATCCGGCTATTAATACTATTACCAAAACTTTATGGTACTATAGCCTTAACTTTAGCTGTATGGAACGGTTTAGAAAGGGTTTGTGAGTTATTAATACCTAGAACGACTATTCAAGCTATTCATCATGTTAATAATAAAGGTGAAACAGTATTAAATTTAGTTATAAACAATAATTTTAAAAAAATATATGACTTATTAACTGTAAGAGTAAATGAGCTAAATAATCAATTCAATAAAACAAATATATATAAGAACGAGGACGAAAAACTTATTATTGCAGAGGAAGCAAATATTTACCAAATAATAGGCAAGATAATTTTTAACTTACAAAATAGTACTAATATTGATGAAGCAGACAAGCCCATAATAGAGAATAGCTTATATAGAATACTTAATAAGGTTCAGAAGCTAACAGATAAAAACGACATAATAAATATAACTCAAAGTATAACAGAGCTTATAGGAAACGAAATTACCGAGGGGACAGTTGTAGATTTAGAAGATGAAGTTAATGAAATGGCAGAAAAACAAACTCAAAAAAAGTTAAATATATTCAACGAAACAGTAAAAAAATAATTACGAAATTAGAAACTGCTAACATTAAAGATAGTGCAGTGATACAAACACAAATAAACGAAATATCAAGTAAAGTACAAACTTTAGAAAACAATGTTAGTATAGAGCAAATAACAAACTGGATGGGAAAACTTTTAGACGGCAAAATTACTAAAGGAACAGTTATAGATTTAAGAAAGAAAATTGAGACAATAATACTTCAAGAAATAAACGAATCCACTAGTGTAATTACATTTATAGCAAAGGAAATAATTTATTACCAACCGCTTTTCAATAATCCAGAATTGCTACAAGTTGCCACTACATTACTAAGCCCTAATTTAACTACGAAGCAATTAATAATAATGATAAGGAGCTTATTTTAGCCGGACTAATGAGCATGGGGTATGATGTAGCAAAATATATTTAAACTAAATATTTGGAGCTGGTACTAATGCATAAAAAGGCCTAAGCGTAGCCTGAATCAAGGCTGATCTAAACTGGTTAAGGGTTCGCATAACGTACCCCCCGCCAGTCTAGACAGTTAGCCAATTCTTGTAGTGCTATCTAAGTATAATCTTTATCACCAAGCATATTATAGATTTCCGGCATATATTTATGTTTCAGCCAAATCTCAAGGCTACCGATAATATAAAGGTTATTTTTAGCTCTGCTAATACCGATGTTTAAGACGTTTGGCTTTTGCGTCATTGTATTTCTTGTACCTTTTATCAAGAGGATGCTGAGCTCCTAGTAGTATTATTACCGTATCGTTTTCTTTGCCTTGAAATGCATGAATAGTGCCGATATTTTTATATCCAAATGCTTGAATTGTTTTCTCATATCTTGAATCGTCATATATTGCATTCAATTTTCTACGAATAGATTCGCTGTAATCTTTATACATTGTAATAATGTAAATTTGTTTGAGCAAATCATCCCCATTTTTCTCTTTTAATACTTGTTTTAATAACTCTAGTAATTTTTGAAATTCGGCTTCCGATTCATATTTATAACGTTGAACCTTATTATCTTTTATATCCATTTTGAAGTACCTAAAATCGTTCTAATATCAGAGTTACAATCAGAGGTAGCAAAAATCATTTTGTCACCGTAAGCTATTTTGTTACATATTTTAAACATCGGATTTTGGCATCTTCTATGCACTAATAAAGGGAAACCAACCGTAACATCATCTATTTTTGTTTGATATAAAGAATTACGGTCAGCTAGGTTTTGCAATGAAACTTCCGAAGGTGACCACTCAGGATATGAAACCTTAAAATGTTCACATAATTTGTTCATTAAATCTTACTTTAATATAGAAATAGGATCTGTTTGCAGCGGATCACCGACTACTACGACTTTTTTTGATTTGTAAATAGCACTAGCTGCGTATTGTGGCGGTATCTGCCCTGCTTCATCAATAAATAACCAAGGAATTTCATTATGTTCGGATGTTGCCAACATTTTATCGAATGAGTGAAAAGTTGTAGACACAACAGGTATGACCATAAAGAAATTTTGCCAAGCAATTTTGTTTATCTTAGGGTAACCCGATGAATGCACTGCCATATCAAAGAAATATTGTAGGCTATGCTAAAAATTATCAGCATTAGCATTTATAAATATCTCATGTAATCTTACAGCACTTATGAATAATTTTGATCTTAATTTTTCAAACTCTTTATCAAAGTAAGGAGTAACTTTATTTAAATCTTCAAAATTTTCTTGCCAATTTTTCCAAAATAAATCTTCTTCAAAATCCTTAATATTGAAATATTTATCTTTTAAACTTACGATAGCCAAGCTTATATTGTCGTTAAGCTGTTTTATTTCTTCTACAGAAGCTTCAATTTTCTTAATTTCAGCTTTAATATTCTTAATATCAGTTTTTATCCGGTCAATTTCTTCTGAAGATTTATTTTTTAGCTTAATTAAATCCCGTTTTTGTTCATAGCAAGAATTGTATTTTGCGGTTTTAAAAAATGCATGAATTTTTTCAAAAAAATCCAAATTTAATAATTTTATTTCACAATCAATTTCAAGTATTTTAGAGCTTTTATAATCAAGCTCTAATTCTAACTCATTTTGCTCTTCTTTTTTTTCTGCATATATCGTTCCTAAATCCTCTTCCTTAATTAACTCTCTTTTCTTTTTATTAAATTCAATAACTGATGCAATATTTTCATAAACTTCATGAATTTCACTGTATAAATTGTTAAAATCAGCACTCGCTTCTTTCCATTCATTATTAATTTCATCTATAGAATTACAATATTCAGGTTTAAAATGTGCAGGGGCTTTATCTTTACATTTATTATTAACTAGCAGATTAAGATATTGCAGCATTGTATGTTTTTCATCATTCTTATCATCGTTTTCTTCTTCATCTTTATATTTCCAAAACTTATTTGAAAATCTCTTTTTATTTCCATGATTACCGAACACCGCAGCAAATATACACCAATCTTTCTCTTTTTCCTCTTCCAATAAAAGTTGTTTAAAATAACTTAAATCTTTATGATATAGCTTATCTATTTTACTATATAACGATATTTCTTTAGATATATTTTCAATGGCATTGTTATTAGATGATGCAACAACCATACCGTAAGTTTGTAATTCCGGTTTTAAAGAATTAACATGATAATCAAAATTTGGTGTATGTAAGGAAGATTTTTTATTTTGAAACCCGTCCTTAGGATCTTCTAAAGTTGCTAAATATGAAGCACGATCTACATAGATATTTGCTATAAGATCAAAAAGTATAGTGGTTTTACCTGTACCAGGCGGACCATTAACAGCAAAAAGCTTTCCTGAAAAAGAGGGTAATACCAAATTAATCGCAGCAGCTTGCAGTGCCGCAAGAGAGTGACTCGGCGATGAACACCAACGCGTCCGGTTGCATCATAAATGGAGATAACAGTTCTTGTAGACTTTCTTGATGCTTTAAAACATCTATGGAATCCGGCTTATCTTCTTTACCGAGATATTGGGCAATTGCTGATTCTGAGTCAAATTTTTCTATATTACTTCATACAAAATCTAATGGTCTTAGAAAAAAACTATTAAACATTTCTAAAGAAGGAGCGGCAAAATTATAAATTACCGGTTTATCTTTTTTCTTTTTATGCGAGGTAACTCTTCTTACGCATATTTCAGAGCGGCTAAATAAATATTTTTTGTCAATTTCTAACTTCTGCACTACAAGATCAATCATAAGATTAATCATTTTTAAATCTAGAGTTTTAACTCAAGAATCTTGCTTTTTATCCTTAAAATATGTTCTCTCGCTTTCTGAAAATACTTCCTCTATTAGGCTGTTATTATTATCTACAAAATTTGGTAAATCTTTTAATTCTTTTTCTTGGAACTCATCTCTCATGATTCTACCGAGAGCATAAGCAGCAGTAGAGATCACCATCAATCCTTCAATATATTTACCGTTTTCATCTATAGTTAAACCAGCAATAGGTGTTTGTCGGTTGCTCTTGCTTATCTTGATGGTTATTATAATCATTTAAGAACTCTTGATCTAATTTAGTTATATTTTGGATTTTCTTTAAAATATCAAGTGCAGCTTCCAACCATTTTAAATAACCGAGATAAATATGCCAATGAACTGCTACTTAGTTTTTCTCAAGATCAATACCGAGTTTTGTTTTATCCAGTTTTTCAAACTAAGCATCTTTTAAGAAAAAAAGCGTTTCTTTCTTATCCAGTTTGCAACTAAAACTGCCTTTTTTATCGATATGTTCTCTAATAATTTCAAAATATCTATTTAAATTTTCGTTTTTATTAGGAGTTAGTACTTCAATAATCTTCCATGCATCGAGGATAGATTTGATTTGTTCATCAGATTGATTGTACATCAAAAGAAGTTTACACTTAAAATAGAAATATTCTAAGTATAAAACTAGAAGAAGTAAACAACTTTTTAATGTTACTATTTATAGCATATAAAGATGTGTATAATTAACACAATTATCACCAAATTATTAATGATTTTAATAAAATTTAGTATTTTTTATAAATTCATTTAATATATTTCCTTAACCCAAATAGGATATAAAAATGCAAAATAATAAGGAAATTATTAAATATATAGTTCTAGCATTTGGTCTTCTTGGAATCCTATAAACTAGTCACCAAGCATGCAATTAGCTACCTTAAGTTATATATTGTCTTGTTTAATTGATAGGAATGATGCATATCCAATTGAAGATGCACAAATAATAAATAATGACCAGGAATGGCTTAAAAGCAATCAAACTTATACCTTTTATAATACCCAATTTCCATCTTCTCGTTATATGGAACTTGCAAAAGAGATACCTATATGCCTAAAAAGATTAAAAATATTTCATCAATTTGATGATGAGAATTATGTACCCAATGAAGCGTTAGCCTCTCATAAACTCATAAATAACTTTTCTAATTTATTGAAGCATTTTAAACTAACTCCTCTTATAGATTCTACTGATTTTAATCCTAACTATTTTATGGTATGGAGTTGGGCAAAAAATTTAGGGAATATTCCTAAATATTTTGGTCAAAAGCTAAAGCATGTTTGTAATAATATAGAAGAAGCAGAAAATTATTGGAAGAGTTATGAACCGGAGGCATTCTCTCATTTTTCTACCTTTCATGAGTTTATAAATACAATAACACATTGTAACGATGCATTATTAGGTTGTAGAGATATTAGATCAGATATATATTACAATGAACTATAGTTAATTCAGATGAATACAACTTTCTTCTTTAGCAAATAAAGCAATTAAAATGCCTATATAGTCAAATGCACATTTAAACCGCTTCAACACACATAGCCATACCCATACCGCCACCGATACATAAAGTAACTAAGCCTTTTTTAGCTTTAGCTCTTCGTAAGCCGTGTATCAGAGTAATAAGTACACGTCCGCCGCTTGCCCCAAGCGGATGACCGATTGCTATTGCTCCACCGTTAACATTAACCTTCTCCATATCCCATTTCATTTCACGGTTTACATAAATACTTTGAGCGGCAAACACCTCATTAACCTCGATAACTTCCAAATCATTAACGCTCCAACCTGCTTTACTTAAAGCTTTTTTGGATGCAGGAACAGGGGCAGTACCCATAATACTTGGGTCAACACCGGCTGAAGCATAAGAAACAATACGAGCTAGCGGCGTTAAATTATGCTTTTTCAAAGCTTCTTCGGAAACTACCATAAGACATGCCGCACCGTCATTAATAGAGGAAGCATTACCCACCGTAACTACACCGTTTTTATCAAAAGCAGGACGTAATTTACTCAGAATTTCAAGGCTGGCATCAGGTCTTACTGTTTCATCATGATCAAACAAACTAGTAGTTTTTTTAATCGTTACTTCGATAGGTAAGATTTCATCTTTAAAAACTCCTGCTAGCTGTGCTTTAGCTGCTTTCTTGTGAGAGCTTAAGGCAAACTCGTCCTGCTGTTGTCTGCTAATATTAAACTGTTTCGAGATATTTTCGGCAGTAATACCCATAAAGACTCCTGAAAATACATCGGTTAATCCGTCATACTGCATTAGATCAACCATTTTAATATCGCCGAATTTAGCTCCTGCTCTGATATAACTACCGTGCATACCGAGCGACATATTCTCCTGCCCACCTGCTATAACTATTTCATTATCACCCGTCATAATTGAATTTGCTGCAAGTGCTACACTTTTAAGACCTGAGCCGCATACTTTATTAATCGTATAGCTCGGCACTTCTTTCGGTATTCCCGCATAAATCAGAGTTTGCCTCGCCGGATTCTGCCCGCTACCGCCGGTTATTACCTGTCCAAGGATTACCTCACCTACTAAAGCTGGATCGATTTTGCTGTTTTGCAGTATATCCTTTATTAAATGAGCAGCAAGCATAGGTGCAGCTGTTGTACTAAGGCTACCTATAAACGAGCCGAAAGCAGTCCTTTTCGCATAAGTTATATAAACCGGTTTTGTCATAATGTGTACTCCTTAAATAATTAATCTAGTTTATCATTTATTAAATAACTAATATGTCCGCCTGCTACATCTATAAGCCTAGAGTTTTTTAATAATTTTTGCAAAGGTAAAATGGAAGATTTAGGTACTATTTGATCATCTTCTACTGCTACTATATATACAGGACAATGAATTAAACTCGGATCAATAATAAAATTATTTAATAAACATATTTTCATCTAATATATTTTGTATAATTTGATTATAAACCTCCCTAGATATACTATTACCTGACATAAGCCAATTCTCTATTCTAAATGCTAATTCTTGCTACTTATCGGAAGTTATAGAGAAAAATTTTTTTAATTTAGCATTGAAATAATCAGGGAATAAAAGAAAAAATAAAATTTGAATATGAATTTTAGGAATTATCGGTAAATTTTCTATGCCACTATCTAGTTTTAAATATCGATGCAACATTCTTATATAGAAAAAATGAGAAAAATCCCACGGGCAGGTAAGTTAAAGTCAGAGTTTTGATAAATTTAGGCATAAGTACGTTTGTAGCTATCGCAAGGTTACCGCCGATACAATGACCTATTAAATTAATGTCTTTAATTTTCAAATTATCTATTACTTCGATTATTTTATGCACATAGTCGTCTAGTAAATATTTAGGTTCCTCAATCTCTAGCCAATCTATTAAATAAACTTCACCGTAGCTTCTCAAATTTTCAATAAAACTTTTGTCACGAGCTAAAAAAAATATTTCCAGTGAGTTGAAGATAGAGGGGATGATTAGGAAAGTTTTGATGTCATCCTGACTTCTTTCTATGTCATTCCCGACTTCCCCTTTATCATTCTTACGAAAGCGGGAATCCATTTTTAATTTATTTTTACTGGAACCCGTGGACAAACCACGGGGTGACACCGAGTAATACAACACCCTATAATGCTCTGTTTGCATTACTATTTTACCTGATTTTAAATATTTATTACCTAAATTATGTATCTTTGTATAATTATTATAAAGGTCAAAATATTCCTGTAGTTTATTACTATCTAGCATTGAGAGTATCTAATCTTATATTAGTAATTCTTGACAAAAGGCTAAATATATTGTATAAGTTCAGCACCTTCAGAATGTAATAACAATATATAGGCTCTAAAGTTTTAGGGGAAATATCTTTTCATAAAATCTTGAAGTGCTTAAGTTTTTTTTTTGTCCTTAGGGATTTATAATGCTAAGTACCTCATCACGATCGTTTAAAAACAAATTCAGAGCGGCATTTTGGCCTGTGCATAATTACGAACTCGGAAAGTTTATTCCGATGAGTACCTTAATGTTTTGTATTTTATTTAATCAAAATGTTTTACGAATCTTAAAAGATAGTATTTTAATCTCCGAGATTAGTGCAGAAATAGCAGGTTTTGCTAAAGTTTATTGCGTTACGCCTGCCGCTGCTTTATTTGTGATTATTTATGCTAAAATGATTAATTATCTTACTTTTGAAAAGATCTTTTATTATTTAAGTGCATTTTTTATCAGCTTTTTTGTTTTATTCACTTTTGTAATCTATCCTAATATTCATATTTTTCATGTACATCCCGATAATCTAGCTGACTGGATGGAACGTTATCCTCATTTTAAGTGGTATATCTCATTAGTAGGTAATTGGGGTTATATAGTATATTATAGTCTTGCCGAGCTTTGGCCTAATATTTTTTACGTATTATTATTTTGGCAGTTTGCTAATGAACTTACTACTACCGAAGAAGCAAAAAGATTTTATACTCTCTTTTCGCTATTCGGCAACTCTTCTTTAATATTAGTCGGCTTTTTAATGATGAATCTATCATCGGAAAATACTATTATTAAGAAGTTTATGAGTATTTCGGATAGTAAAATCACTTTAGTTCAAGTATCCACGACAATTGTAGCAATTGTTGCTATTATTTGTTGTTTGTTAGTTAGATTTATTAGCAAGAACGTTTTTACTAATCCGTTATTTTATGCTAAAGCAAAAAGCGGTAGATCAACTTCAGAACGTATAGGGCTAATTAAAAGCTTTAAATATATTGCGAAATCAAAATATTTATGGCTACTTTTAATTTGTTCGGCAGCTTTCGGATTTGCTATTAACTTAGTCGAAGCCGTATGGAAAGCAAAAATTAAGGCATTATATCCGACTGTAAATACCTATGCTGAATTTAACAGTCTGTATATACTTTGGACAGGCGTGGCAATAATGGTTATGACCATCATCGGTAATAACGTTATGCGTATGCACAACTGGTTTGTAGCAGCAGTTATTTCACCGGTTATAATAATGGTGACCGGCATTTTGTTCTTTGTACTTATCGTATTTGACCAACAAATTTTATCATTATTTGATGGAGCAATTTTAATGTCACCTCTTGCTCTTGCCGTTTCGATCGGTGGTATTCAAAATATTTTAGCTAAAGGTACTAAATATTCTATATGGGATACTTCAAGAGAAATGTTATATATCCCTCTTGATGAGGAGCTTAAAACCAAAGGCAAAGCTGCGGTTGACGTGATAAGTGCAAAAGTCGGCAAATCCTCTAGCGGTCTTGTGCAATCTATTATTTTTACTTTAGTTCCAACCGCTACTTTTACCTCAATCTCACCAATTCTAATGGTGGTATTTACTTTTGTATGCTTAGCGTGGATTTATGCAGTAAGAAAAATATATTTTGAATATCAAAAAATAGCATAAAATAAATTATTGTCATCCCGCGACTTGATCACGGGAGCTCAGGATACAGTCTGTGACCAAGATACCGTGGTCAAACCACGGTATGACACTGAACGCGTTTTTTGATCCACGCGGGCAATGCCCTTTTTAGCTAGGAACCTTACAGAATAAAACTATCGATGTTACTATGAATCAATCCCTCCTAAAGCTTTAGTCTCTATATTATCTAAGAAACTCTCAAAATCCTTTAAGATATTTTCAACATCTTTTAAAATAGGATCAAATTCGTCTTTACTTTGAGAAGAAGGCGGTTTAAATGAAGTTAGGGTAACTTTTTCACTCTTTATAAAATTATGAGGCTGATCCTTAAGTTTAATAGTAACAACTATGCCTGCTAGAGAGTTCGTCTATTCTCATTAATTGAATCTGGATGCGTAATTTCTAGGTTTTTTGGAGTATTATCTTCCTTGTTCTTACTACGGAATGAAAAAATTCTAGATGATGGCATTTGATTTACATTTTATTTAAAAAACCCTATTATAGGGCAATAATTTATATTTAACAAGCATGATGGTTAATTGTCATAAACTTTTCTATCATTCTAGTAACGGAACGTTCTAGCTCAATATCTAATTTTGAATAATCAGAAAAGTTAAACCATTTAAGTTCATTCGATTCGTTATTTTTTATAAAATTATCATTATTTACTGTTTTTAGTAAAAATCGCACATCATAGTGATAATGAGCAGGCTCCTTATGAGTTTGCGGAATATAATGGGTGTCTATATCAAAAATCTCCTTATTTATCGTTTTGATTTCATTAATTCCGGATTCTTCTATAGCTTCTTTAACCGCTACATTTAATATATTACTATCTCCATCACAATGACCGCCTGGTTGAAGCCACTTATCAAGCTTTTTATGGTGCATCAATAAAAATTTAGTTTTATCATTATTAAGTAAAAAAGCCGAAGCAGTGAAATGTCCTATTTGTAAATCTCAGCTAAAAGGGTTTTCATATTCATTTAAAAATTCAAGCATTTTTGTTTTTGTAACAATTTCTTCAGGATATGTACTACTGTAATTTTGTAGTTTAATATGTAATTCATTCATAATGATAATTTTTTATGTATAGAGCTTCGATATTTAACTCAAATTTCTCTGCTAAGTCAAATGAAAATAATGTCATAAAATTATATTGTCCATGTTTCATGGTAATTATCATTGACAATTAGTTAATGTTTAGTTATATATCGCATAACTAAAATTTAATATTAACTAATTAGGTTTATTTTTATGCTTAACAAAATAGTCGAGTTATTTAGAAGTGATGATACCAACCCCTTGGTATGGTAAGCTTACAGTAGTAAGAGCATGTGCTGTTGGAATTTATGTGATAGCAAGTGATTTACTTAAATCTCCGGCTTTTATTCTCAAATGTGGTGCCGATGTAGTAGCAACAATGGGGGCAATTCTAGCATATGAGTATTATATAGAAGCAACTTCACAAGAAAGTCCTATGGAATTGATAGGAAATGAAGCACAAGCTGAAATATAATAATAAAATATTTTTAACGAATTTAGAGGACACACCGACTCTAAACTCATATTCATTCACCATTCAAACCGTTTTTTAGTCTAATTTTGACTTGTTTTAAAGAACGAGGAGTTGCGTCCGTAACTTCAATTTCAATATTTTCTGAAATATCTATTCTAGTACCGATAGCCGGAACACTACTGACTCTAGTCAACACTAATCCACCTATCGTATCAAACTCATCATCATCATTTTGTAGCTTTTCTCCTATTATTTCTTCAAGCACTTCTACTTCAACACGCGCATTTGAAATAATTGTTGAGTTATTAATAACCTTGAAATTATCGCTATCTAATTGCTGATCATGCTCATCATCTATTCGTCCTACTATTTCTTCTATAAGATCTTCAATAGTAACTAAACCGTCAGTACCGCCATATTCATCAACAACTATTGCAATATGTGTTCTCTCACGACGCATTTTTGCTAGCAAATCTAATAATTTCATAGAAGGAGCTGCAATTATATGCTTACGTATAAGCTTTTTTAAACGACCGTTTTGCTTTGTAGCCAATGCTTTAAATAAATCCTTGATATGAATGAACCCTACTACATTATCCAAAGTACCATCATATATAAGAGTTCGTGTATGTGGGACTTCTAACTTAATAGACTCACTTAATTCTTCTAGATTCGTAGTTAATTTTATTGCCGCAATATCGGAACGCGGTACCATTATATCTTCAATAGTTTTATCTTCTAGCTCCAATAAATTAGCTAAAATATTACGCTCGTCTAAAGTCATTTTTTGGCTATTAATTTTAAGGCGTTTTATGACACCAAAAAAATTATCGGGCGTTTTTGTTTTTCTAAAAAAATTTTTTATCGGAGAGAATAATTTTCGTACAATAAAAATTAACTTATTATTTTGGTTTTTTTTACTAGAATCTTCTTTTTTTGAAGATTTTAACATAAATTTTTTTATTTAGTTAATAAGGGGGGAAAATACCGAAATATGATAATATTTCAATTTCTAGATTTTCCATAATATTTGCTTCTGTGTCATTTTGATGATCAAACCCAATTAAGTGTAAAATACTATGTATTAAAAGATGAATAAAATGATTCTCAAAAGTTTTTTGCTGCTCGCACGATTCATTATATATTACCTCATAACAAAATGCTATATCACCTAAATGCATATAATCAGAATCACCTAAAAATTCAAGTTTAGAATATAAATCCTGCCAATTTAATTCGTTGCTTGGAAAAGAAAGAACGTTAGTAGCTTTTTCTATATTACGAAATTGTTTGTTTAAGGTCAATATTTCTGCAGCATTTGTTAGTAAAATTGATAATTCAAATTGTTTTATTTTACTAAAATTATCAAACCGCAATAAAATATTTTGAGTTATTTTTTTGATTAAACTCTTATTTATCTGCTTATGCTCATGCCATTTGTTGTAGTTTCTTACAATTTCTACGTTTATCATTGTACCAAATATTGAATGAATAGTCGTTATAAACTTAGCTGCAACTTAAGAGCATATTTTAAAAGCTGTATATCTTCATTAGAGATAACGTTAATTTTAGATTTTAATCTTAATTTGCTTACTGTCATTATTTGATCAGTCATGGCTTTACCTTTTTTGCTACCTATCATTACGTAGACTTCACAAGGATAGCATTTATCGATGTTACTAGTTAAAGGTATTACTTGCACACGATTTAATGAAGCATTTGAGTAATTATTGCCGGTCTTACCTTAGCGACTTCCCCACCTAACAAAGGATTAAAGTCGACCACCATACCTCACCTCTTTTCATAAAAATCGCGTTCTATTAACCCTTCTACCCACTCATTGGCCTTCTCCTCAGCTTTTGTATCTTGAGCCATGGCTTTGTAAGCGGCTCCAAGCTCCTTATTAATTACATAAGGTTTTAACAACAAGTTGCTCAATAAATTTGCTAATTTTACGTTCACCTATTACAGAATAAAGCCTATAATAAACCGCTTCATCTATATAGTATATTGTCAATTTCTTCTGCATAAAATGCTCGTATACACGTGTGTTACACGTATGATATCATATATATAAATTAATCAACATGCGGATTATTTACTTTAGTAAACAAAGATAATAGCTATGAAAACTGATCACACAGGCAATAAGCATGATATTTTAAGACACCAGTTTTTGTTGGTAATTCTCTTTTAATTTTTGAAAATCCTCATCGGCATGGTATGAAGAACGGGTTAGCGGGCTTGCCGAAACCATCAAGAATCCTTTTGTTTTTGCTACTCGCTCTAGATATTTAAACTCTTCCGGCGTAACATATTTCGCGACCTCAGCATGATTTTTGGTAGGCTGCAAATACTGCCCAATAGTTAGGAAATCAACCTTGGCTTCTCTTAAATCATCTATAACCTGTACTACTTCATTTATTTCTTCCCCAAGTCCTACCATCATACCGGATTTTGTAAAAATTTCCGGAGATAATTTTTTGATATTATGAAGTAAGCTTAAAGAATTATAATATCTAGCCCCCGGTCTAATCGTTTTGTATAAAGACGGTACTACTTCGACATTATGGTTAAAAACGTCAGGTTTTGCATTTGCTATTATTTCAGCTGCTCCTTCTTTTCTTAAAAAATCGGGTGTTAGAATCTCAATAGTAGTATTTGGCGATGATTTTCGGATTTCGCTAATACACTCCGCAAAATGTGAAGCTCCGCCATCCTCAAGATCATCACGATCGACGGAAGTAATTACTACATGCTTAAGATTTAGCTTTTGTACTGCCTCCGCTAACCTTTGCGGTTCATGCGGATCAAGTAAATCCGGTCTACCCGTTTTAACGTTACAAAACCTACAGGCTCTAGTACAAACCGAACCTAAAATCATTACAGTTGTATGTTTTTTTGACCAGCACTCACCAATATTAGGACAAGCAGCTTCCTCGCACACAGTATTTAATCTCAGATTCTTTATTAAATCTTTTGTATTATAGTACTCTGTAGAATTAGGAGCTTTTACTTTTATCCAATCAGGTCGTTTATTTAAATTAGCCATAAAACGGAAATAATTCAATTAATTTTGTCACTTCATTTAATACTTTCTGCTCAAGATCGCTATTATCTTCATTATTTTTTAAGCCGTCTAAAATATCTGCTACCATATGACCGACTAATACACAATCCTTTTCTTTAAAGCCTCTAGTAGTACATGCGGGAGTACCAAGGCGAATACCTGAAGTGATAAAAGGCGAAGTTTCATCAAACGGGATAGCATTCTTATTACACGTAATCCCTGCTCTATCCAAAGAATTTGCGGCAAGCTTACCCGTGATTCCGTCTTTACGCAAATCCACTAAAACAATATGATTATCGGTACCACCTGTTAATATATCATATCCTCTTTCTTGCAAGCTACTTGCTAAAGCTTTAGCGTTACTTATTACCTGCTGAATATAACTTTTATATTCAGGCTGCAAATTTTCTAAAAAAGCTACGGCTTTTGCGGCGATTATATGCATTAACGGACCACCTTGTAGTCCTGGAAATAATGCAGAATTTATTTTTTGACCTATCTCTTCATCGTTAGATAAAATTAAACCGCCTCTTGGACCTCTAAGTGTTTTATGAGTAGTAGAGGTAACAGCGTGAGCGTAAGGAATAGGACTTTGATGCTCACCTGTGGCAACAAGTCCTGCAATATGAGCAATATCTGCCATAAAGTAAGCTCCTACTCTATCCACGATTTCTCTAAATTTCGCAAAATCAATATTACGAGGATAAGCAGAAAAACCGGCTATAAGTAATTTTGGTTTATGCAAATCCGCTAAGCGTTCAATCTCATCATAATCGATTAAATAAGTCTCTTTATTTACGCTATAAGAAACGGCATTAAACCATTTACCGGACATATTAGGAGCTGCACCGTGCGTTAGATGCCCACCGCTATCTAAGGACATACCAAGAACCGTATCACCCGGCTGTAATAAAGCAAGATATACAGCCTGATTTGCTTGTGATCCTGAATGAGGTTGGACATTTGCATATTTGCAGTTAAAGAGTTTTTTTACTCGTTCTATAGCTAAATTTTCAGCTTTATCTACTTCCGCGCAACCGTTATAGAATCGCTTACTTGGGTATCCTTCGGCATATTTGTTAGTCAGAAGCGACCCTTGAGCTTCAAGCACAGCAGAACTTACGAAATTTTCTGATGCAATAAGCTCGATTACGCTACTTTGACGTAGCTTTTCATGCTTTATTATTTCATTAATCTCTTTATCCGTTTCATGTAAATTATTATTAAAAATATTCATTTATCCTCATATTTTTTTGGTTTTGTTATGTGGATATCTAATCGTCATTGCGAGGAAAAATTGAAAATTTTGACGCAGCAATCTCGTACCAAAATCCTGAGATTGCCACGCAGCCTACGGCTGCTCACAATGACGGTTATTTATAAAATTAATTGCAATCTCAAGCCCCCGTCCATCTATTGAATGAGCAAGAGACGTTAATTTATGTCCGCTATGCTCTATATGCAGCTTAGATAAATAGTTTGAAGCATTATACATCTCGCTAACACCGACCACCTCATCTAATGCCCCATGAATCAAGCATATAGGAGTAAGCTTATTATTAACTTCTATAGGTGGAATTAATGCACCCGAAAAACCTATAGTACAGAAAAACGGCTCTTTTTGAACTAGTGTTAAATATAACCCTATCATCGTACCTTGAGAAAAGCCAATAATGATAGTATCTTTGTTGGTTAGATTTAACTCGTCCTGCTTTTGCTTTATTATATCTTCAACCTTAGAAATACTATTTGCAATTAGCTTTGCCATAATATGCAGGCTGCGGTCTTGCAAACTAAACCATTGTCTACCATAAGGCATCATATCATAAGCCTCGATACCATGCGGGGAAATAAAATGACAATTGGGTAAATAATTTTGGATATAAGACACAAGTCCTATTAAATCATGTCCGTCCGAGCCGACACCGTGTAGTAATACTACTAGCTTCTTCGGCGGCTGCTCTTTACTTTCTACTTCGGGGTATTCTAAATATTTGCTCATGTTTTTATATGTTTATGTACTTAAAATATTAAGGTTGAGTAGTAGTATACGAAGGTCAATTTCAAAAAGAGCAAGGAGTCTGCAAGGCGAGGAGCAGAGCGTATACTGAATACGTGAGCACCGCAGAACTTGCTAGACGACTACGCCAATTTTTGAAATTCACCGAGTATACGCTTTCAACATCTTCTCAAGTTCTCCACTTTGATATAACTCTCTAGCAATATCACACCCGCCGACTAATTCTCCGTTAATGTATAATTGTGGGAATGTCGGCCAGTCGCTAAATTTTTTTAAATCTTCACGTAATTCAGCATCAAAAAGTACATTAATATCACGAAATTCTACACCTAATTTATTCAAAATAGCTACTACGGTTCCTGAAAATCCGCATGCAGGCGACTCTTTAGTACCTTTCATGAACAATACTACTTTATTATTTTTTATTTCATTTTCTATAAATTTAAAATTTTTATTTTCTAGCATTTTAAGACTCAATAATTTATCTTCTAAAATACACTTTCTATAGCAATATATGCAAGCACAAATAGTTAATAAAATTTTTGAGATTTTTAGCAAGAATAATCCAAATCCGAAAACCGAATTAATATATAAGAATGATTTTACCTTATTAGTAGCAGTAATATTATCTGCTCAAGCCACCGATATATCAGTAAATTTAGCAACTAAATCTTTATTTGAAACTTATGATACACCAGAAAAAATTTTAGAACTCGGCGAAGAAGGACTTAAAAAATATATAAAATCTATTGGACTATTTAACAGCAAAGCAAAAAATATTATCGCATTATGTAAAATATTGATAAGCAATTATCAAGCTTCAGTACCGAATGATTTTAAGGAATTAATTAAACTACCGGGCGTTGGCAGAAAAACTGCTAATGTTGTACTAAATTGCTTATTCGGCATGCCTACAATGGCAGTTGATACGCATGTCTTTAGAGTAGCAAAAAGGATCGGGCTTGCTAAAGGCGGTACTCCTGAAATAGTAGAAAAAGAGCTACTGCAGATTATTGATAAAAAATGGCTAACGCATACCCATCACTGGCTAATTCTGCACGGCAGATATATATGTAAAGCTAGAAAACCCGATTGCAACATCTGCCCTATTAAAGAGTATTGCGATTATTATTTTAACCTTAAATAAGAGTTATAGTAAATCTTATAAATTACCAATTATTTCTGAATAATATTCATGTTCTATAGAATTAGGTTTAGGATCAAGCGTTGCTAATGTTTCTAAATGACAAGTAACGAACAGCGCACCTTTTACCTTGCCCCCTGAATAGATACGGATGTTTGCAAAACCAAGCGAATTCTCCTTCCATTTGTGCACTAGTTAATTCATGTAATATATTACCGTTTTTATTATAAAGACTAAATAAAGTTTAGTCATCATCCTCAATAAGTTTTATAGGGGTTTGTTTATTATCTAAATTTTCTTGCTGATGTCCTATATATATTTTATCTAAAACTCCTTTTTTCTCATATTCTTTAAGAATTATTTGTGTCATTTCCTTTACCGGTACAGTAATCATATATTCTTTTTTATTAGAAAAAATATCTTTGGCACAGGCGGCAATAAAACTATGAAGTTTAACTGCAAGATTTTTATGTTTTATAATAAAAGGTTTTTCTTGATATATTGGAAGTCTTGCTATACCAGAATGCGAAATAAAGCTTGCATTTTGAGAAGTCAGCATGGTTATAAACATCTCTATAGATGAAGTATCACGCAAGTCACCTTTTTGTCATATTTTATTGGAAACAAAGGCTACATAATACATCGGTTAAGCCTTGATCATGATAATCTAAGCTAGCGGAAAAGGCATACTTCCCCTTATCAAAATTTTTTATCACCAGATCATTGCCTTGATAAGAACTTTGAAAGCTACTCTGCTTACCCAAAAAATCTTGCCAAGCAGACATATTCGTTCCGTTGACTTTTACCATATAAAAATGTAAATCATCTTCCTGTTTATAATGATGAATTTCTGAATTTACTTTTTGTATTTGTGTCTCTTGTAACTTTTTAAAAATACCCTGTAAATCCGAATATTGTTTATCTATTTTACTGAAATTATACTTAGAACCAAGCCGTAAAGCGCGCCCATACTGCATTTCGATTCCATCCGGGGTTTTAGCTTCTTTACATGCAGCTTTTATAAATTGACTTAACTGTTCTTCATCTTTAGTAAAATTATTTTTTTAAATCTCTCTAAGAATTTTTTTAATAAAGCCTCTTTTCTGCGATCTGTCATATTAACATCAGTATGATTAGTAATATTTATGCCTGTTTTTAATCTTAAATTAAAAATATCTTCCATATATCTATAGAAGGTATAAATTTCTATAGCTTGGGGCTTAAAAGGTGAATTATCATTTAATTGCAAAATAAAATCATTTACTTCTTTCCAATTTGCATAAGTTGATATATCAAGAGAGATAATTTTATCCTTTACTATATAAGGATTTTGAAGAAAATTAAAAATCTCTTGTAAGCTTATTCCCTCTAAATTTGTACAATCTAAGACACCGTCTTTCATAGAAGATAGTGCTTCTTTCAATTGATCATTGATTTCTTTCATTTTATAAATCTTTTAAATATTAATTCTTAAAGAAGAACTAAAAAATTAATATTTTGTCAACAAAATATCTTATGTGATTATAAAGATACGGCTAAGTGATGTGTACAAATACTTTAAATTTTAATATATTTTCAAGTTGACAATTTTTTGCTTACTTCATAATATCTAAGCTCAATTTGATAAAGGTAAAATTTATGCGTTCAGCACTTATAACTTCTATATTAGTAGCTGTAGCTTTCTTAACAAGTGCTTGTAATACAATGCAAGGTGCAGGTCAAGATATGCAGGCAGCCGGTAAAAAACTTAAAGATTCGGCAGAAAGCAATAAGCCTAAAAAAGGTTGCGGCTGTCCTCACAGCTCAGCTAACTAAAACTGTTTTTTATAATGGGTCGTCTGCTGATTCTTCATTTACTCGGAGTATATAATCGCAGACGACTTTTTATTTTTCCGCCTTATCGATTTCTGCTTTTAGCTTTTCTATTTCTTCTTTTGAAAGTTTAGTATATTTAATTATTGTTTCTAGAGGCTCTTTATCAATTAGCATTTCTTTTGCTATTTCAATATTTCTTCTCTTCGCCTTCAGCTCTTCCTTCCTCTTTCATCTTTTTAAAAGCACTAGTTTCAATTCTAAGCCACTCTAAACGATTTTCATATTCCTCTCTTTCTGCATCATTTAAATTTATTACCTCAAGCACGGTTAATGCTTTTTTCAATACATCATTATCCAATTCTTTCGGTAAATTATCTTTATTTAATAAATCATTACGTGTTAAAAATGCTAGCCATATATCTAAAACATTTTTAACTTTCTTGACGACGTCAGATAACTCCTCCTTAGGATTCTTAGCAAATTTATTAAGCTCTATCGTATGTAACTCTATATCTTTAAAATATACTAAACCACTTTTTATTTCCTTTAACTGAAAAGAATTATGATATTCATCTGTATCTGTAATACTGGTAAAGTTAAGTATGTGTATCCCTATTGTTTTATTTAATGCCGCATAATCTGATCCCTCTTTCAGTTGCTCCGTATACATTTTCGCCCAGTAATACAAAGCTCTTTTATCGTAATCCGCTTCATCGGTTACTTGGATTTCGATATTATACCTTTTACTGCTTTCACTTTTGGCTTTTATATCAAGTATAGATAGTTTATCGGCTTTAAAATTCTTTGGATTATACGGATTAAGTAATGTTACTTCTACAATCTGATCTTTCTCACTTACTATCGAATTAATAAGCGATATCAATAAATCTTTATTCTCTTCTACTCCGAAGATTTTTTTAAACGCTAAATCTACTCTCGGATTAACTTTTGACATATTATTATGTTACTGAATGTTATTTTCTCTTTATTTTAGCATATTCTGAGGTAAATATTCTACTATAAATTTATATTAAATCTTTTGCTTATTCACCAATCTATATATCTCTTTTTTACTATAAACATCTTTGAATTTGCCATAAACAAGTTCGGTAGTAGTTTTGCTACTTAAGTTTTTACTTAAGCCAAGTTCTATAAATTTTTCTAAATTTTTTTGTTGGTTTTGTTCCTGTATATTTCCTGAAATCAACAATACTATCTCACCTTTTAAAATATTATTTTGATAGAACTCTATTATTTCATCTATATCCCCTGTTTTTATTTCTTGATACAGTTTAGTTAACTCACGAGCTACACATATTTCTCGGTTTCCTAGTATTTCCTTAGCTACCGATAAAGTATTTATCAAACGAGGGGCCGTTTCAAAAAAAATCAAAGTAGCCTTAAGATTTACTAGTTCAGAAAAAATCTTTTTCTTACTTTCTATAGTTTTAGGTAAAAACCCGTGAAATAAAAATCGATCAGTAGGAAGAGCCGATAAAGTTAGAGCAGTAACCGGTGCAGATACTCCCGGTACTACGTCTATATGACAATTAAGATTGCGTATATTTCTAACTAACTTATAGCCGGGATCAGAAATTAAAGGAGTCCCTGCATCAGAAATTAAGCTTATTATATTGCCCGATTTTATTAAACTTATGATATTTTCTCTATCTTTCTCGTCACTATGATCATTATAAATTTGTAATTTTGTATGAATGTCATGTTTTGCTAGCAATTTTTGTGATATTCTAGTATCCTCGCATAAGATAATATCCGAATTTTTTAAAGTCGATATAGCACGAAGCGTTATATCTTCAAAATTACCGATTGGTGTTGAAACAATATATAATCCCGGTTTGGAAAGATATCTAATCATAGTTTTTTAATTTTAAGTAACATTATGGCTAGTATAAAACATAAACTACGAATCGTTCTATCATTTTTTTGCTTGATATATTTAACGTCCTGTCAAACTCCTAAAGAAGAACCTATAAGTTTTCCTAAAAAAGAACAAACAGAAATTGAGATTGCAATTTTAATGCCAAATCAGGAGCCTGATAGTATTGTCGGGAAACAATATAAAGATTTAATTAAAATGGGACTTAACGACGGAATCAAATCTTACATACATGTTACTTCTTACGATGGTTCAGACGAAAAAAACGTTTTAGCCGCTATGGATAAAATAGTAGCACGTAAAACTAAGATTATTTTAGGTCCTCTATATTCTAACTTTACATCTCTAATAGCTGAAAAAGCAAAGGCAAATGATATTATTATAATAACTATGTCAAATAATCCGGCTCTTGCAGAAGATAAATTATTTGTATTCGGTCATGCACCTTTAAAACAACTGATACGTATCATTAATTATTACGCAAGTAACGACCATAAAGATTTTATGGCATTATTACCTAAAGGGAAGCATTCGCAAACTATTAGTCAAGTAATGCAAAATATATTGGTTCAGAACAATGCATCATTATCACGCACTGAATTTTATGAGGATAATCCTGAATCTATAGCAAAAGCCGCAAGAAATATTTCAGACAATACCGATATTATAAATGAACGTAGCGACACAACAAAACCGGTTATTTATCTATCAGACGATCCAAAAAATTTAAACCTACTCGCTGATAGTATTCGTAAATATAATTTAGATAAAAAGGCTATTTTAATCGGTGATAATCGTATTGATATCGATTACCTTGAAAATATCGATATTAGCTTTACCGGCTCTTTAAATTTACTCAATAGCAACGTTCCGGATAGGGCAAAAGACTTAGGTATTAACCATATAGGCTTCATGCATCTTCTTTCTTATGATTTAGGACGTATGACTGCAAACTATATAGGCAATGAATTTGCATCTGAAAGGTTTTTAAATAGAATGAACAGTAGACAACCTTATATAGGTTTATCCGGTAATATTTATTTCATCGATGGAGTAGCTCAGAGACGATATGATATTATTAGGAAAGAGGATGGGATATATTCTACTGTTTCAGGCAATTAGGGCGTTGTTGTATCTTGGTCACTCAGTGGCCTGACCATGTGTTGTACGAACGTTCAGGATGTCATTCCCGCGGAAGCGGGAATCCAGAGTAAAGCGAGATAAATCGAACTTTTCAAAAAATCTTTAAAGTACTGGATTCCCGCTTCCGCGGGAATGACATTGAGTAGGTTTTTCAAGCCATGCAACAAGGCTGGTCAAGCCACGGGATGACAAAGGGATACTAAAGATTAATTATTTATTTTTATCATTATCACTACCATCGTCTTTCATGCCGTCTTTAAAAGCTTTAAGACCTTTAGCAAGATCGGACATGACTTGCGGTAATTTGCCAGCACCGAATAATACAAAAATAATTAATAAAACTATTAATAAATGGCTAAAGCTCATTCCCATGATATTTTTGCTGTATAAGTTAAAATTTAATTATATAAGATATTATAGCTCTAATCTAGGATAAAATAATTAAAGAAATGTTTACTAAAAAACAATTTTCAGAATTTTTTGCTACTTTTTTTTATATCGGGAAAATAAAATACTGCCCAGGCACTTTTGGATCAATTGCCGCTTTCCCTCTAACTTATTTCTTAATATATTTTATTGTTAATAACAAAATAATCATTCCTTTCTTAAGTCTTACTCTCGGTGAAGCTCAACTTGTCAGTATATTTATTATAAGCTTTAGCCTATGTTTGGTACTCTTAATACTCGGCACTTATTTTACTAAAATATATTTAAATTATACAAATTCAGAAGACCCTAAAGAAGTGGTAATTGATGAAGTAGTAGGGCAAATGCTAACTATCGTTTTAGTATTTTTTTCCGCTTTATTTGCTAATGAATCGTATTTAATTAAATATTTAAGTCCACTAACAATAAATATTATATTACTTTTCGTATTACCTTTTTGTCTATTCCGATTTTTTGATATAGTAAAGCCCTGGCCTATTAATTGGTTGGACAAAAATATTAAGGGCAGTATCGGCGTTATGCTTGATGATTTGCTAGCCGCAATATTTGCTGCGGTAACTCAATACGCAATTATATTTGTGTTAATAGATATTCGACAATAGATTTGCTATAAAAAAAGATCATTGACTAATTTCTAATATAATAATATGATACGATAAATGTTTATAAATTTTTAAAGAGATAGTTTTCATGTTCGCAGTTATAAAAGCAGGTGGAAAACAATATAAAGTAGACAGAAATAGTATTATTAAAGTCGAAAAAATTGATGGAGAACTTGGCTCTAAAATTCAGTTTGATCAAATTTTAATGATTGGCGAATACTCAAAGCCTTCTTTTATTGGGACTCCAATAGTTAAAGGGGCTGTCGTTACGGCTGAAATTACTAACCAACTTAAAGATAATAAAATTATAGTCTTTAAGAAAAAGCGTAGGAAAAATTATCGTCGTAAAGCCGGTCATCGTCAAGAATTGACGGAATTAAAAATATTAGATATTACCAAACAATAATAATAACTTAAAAGGAATTATAAAATGGCAACCAAAAAAGCCGGTGGTAGTTCTAGGAACGGAAGAGACTCAGCTGGTCGAAGGCTGGGCGTTAAAAAAGCCGATGGACAATATGTAATACCCGGTAATATTATAGTTAGACAACGCGGCACAAAAATTCATCCTGGAACGAATGTAGGGCTTGGCAAAGATCATACAATATTTGCTTTGATAGAAGGTAGAGTAGAATTTTTAACTAAGCGAAATCATAAAATCGTGAATGTTAAAGAAATTGCCAGTGCTTAAGTATTGCGGTTTGATCTACTAGTGTTACGTGGAACGAACAATGCTTTTTATGGTATTGTTGCGTTGATTGGTAAAATCCACTTTGTCACCCCGTGGCTTAACTACAGGGTCCATAAAAACAATTTAAAGTACTAATATTATTAGTACTTTAAGCTGGATCCCGCGATCAAGTCGCGAGATGGTAACTGAAAACCGTTCCACACAATAATGTCTGTAAGTGAGCTAGATGACGACAGGCGGAAATTAATTATATAACATAATATTCTATTAGGCTTTCTTTACTTATGGCCTTAATAATTCAAAAGTTCGGTGGCACTTCCGTTGCAAATATTGATAGAATAAAAAAAATCGTTCCTATAATAAAAACCGAAGTAGCTAAAAATAACCAAGTAATTGTAGTAGTTTCGGCTATGGCAGGTGTTACTAATCAACTTGTCACATTGTGTAATGAAGTATCAAGCCTTAACAACATTTCTCAATTTGCAGAATATGATGTAGCACTTTCTAGCGGTGAAATAGTCACTGCTTCATTACTAGCGCTCGCTCTTCAAGAAGAAGACATAAAGGCGCGATCATTTCTAGCTTGGCAATTACCGATGCTCACCGATAATAATCATAGTAAAGCTTTAGTAGAATCAATTACTACAGATTTACTAGAAAAATATTTACAGTTAAATACCGTCCCTATAATAGCCGGTTTTCAAGGAATTAACAAATCCAATAGGTTAACTACTTTGGGCAGAGGAGGATCTGATACTACTGCCGCCTTAATCGCTGCAGCTATGAAAGCCGATAGATGTGATATTTATACCGATGTAGAGGGAATATTTACTGCTGATCCAAGAATTATTCCAAATGCCAAGAGGATAAAAGAAATAGATTTTTTAGAAATGTTAGAACTAGCATCAAGTGGAGCAAAAGTACTACACCCTAGAGCCGGAGAGTTAGTAATGCGGTATAAAATAGATATGCGTGTTCTGTCAACATTTTCACCGGATACAGAAGGTACGTTAATCACTTCAAAGGATAAAAATATGGAGAATGGGATTATTAACAGCATTACTTCTAATAAAAATTTATTAAAAATATCTGTAAAGAGCATTTCTTTAAGTTTTTTGCAAGTTGCAAATATGATTACACAAAATAATAATCATATTGAGTTTATGCAAGAGATAAAAAATAATGAAGAATATAGTTTTATTACAAATTTAACCGATAAAAATAATTTACAAGCTTTACTGACTAATTTAAAAGATGATAAGCAGATACAAGATTTTACTTTTGATACCGAAATTGCTACAATCTCTCTTATTGGTTATGGGATTAAAAATGATTGTAAATTACTTGAAGCGATATTATCAAAGTTAACGAAAGATAATATAAATGTTAACATGATACAATTATCAGAAGTTAAAATTACCTTATTCATAAATGATCAAGATGCAGAAAAAACAATTTTTAATTTATATAATCTTTTTAAAATATCTTAGATTCTGCATCTGAAATTTAATTTATAATAAAAGAAGTGGAAAAGACATGGCTCCTACTACAGAAAAATTTTATATATAAGACCTAAATACTTAATTCAATAGCTTAAATTTATTATTTTCATTATAATTATCTTCTATTTACTATTTATTAGTTATATATTAATAAATAAGTCTAAGAGGCTATCTATGAAGTTATTTTAACTCTCAATTTTTAGGAGTAAATTTTACAGGGAAAAATAATGAGCGAAGATATAAGGTCAAAAGAAAGATTTAATCGGATTAACGATATATCAGAAACAAATAAAGATGGTCCAGAAGAAATTAGAAATAATTTTAAAAAATTTGTACTGAATATATTAGAAACAGACAATATAACCCCGTATAAGTTAAGTGAAAAAACAGGTACTCATGAAACAGCGTGGAAAAATTTTCTAGATGGTCGTACAAAAATGCCTGATATGGGAGCAATTGTTGCTCTTGCAGATTATAAAAATGTTCCACTAGATGAAGTAATAGGCAGAGATATAAATAAAGCAAAAAAGATAACGGTAGAAATAAAACAAACTCCGGAAATATCGGCATCTATAGCTAAACTACCAAAAGATATACTTCAAGAAGCCATATTGATAGGAGAAAAAACTAGAGGATTTATTCGTAAACCAACAAATAAAAAGACAAAATCTTTTGCTGAACAAGTTAAAAGCTCTAATAAACCGAAAGGAAGGTCTATCTAAATAAAAATATGTTTTTCAATATTGATCCTAATATAAAACTTAAAACCTTACTTGATATTCTAAAATGGAAAATAACTTCAAAACGACCAAAATGGCCAACAGCACTGCTGCTTACTTCCACTGATCTTCCACCACAAAAAATAACTAGCAGTAAAAATACACAGCTAAATCTCGATCGCTTCAGACAAGATGAATTTCAGGACGAGTCTGCACAATTAGTACGTGACTACAAGACGAGTTCCACAAAATTCATTAGTATCAAGCGATCGAGATGACTCTGTACGAGTAGCCTATGTAGGGCATGTAACCTTTTGAATTCAAATAGACGGTTTAAATATCTTAACCGATCCGGTATGGTCAGAGCGGGTTAATCCTTTTACTTTTGCAGGACTAAAGAGAGTGGTAAAACCCGGTATTAATTTTACCGATTTACCTAAAATAGATGTTATGTTAATAAGCCATAATCACTATGACCATTTAGACATCAGAACAATTAAAGATTTATGGGTACGAGATAAGCCTAAGATTATTACACCACTAATGAATGACGTAATAATCAAAAAACATATTACCGATGCAGAAATTGTTACCTTAGGGTGGGGAGAGTCATATAAAGAACAAGAAATACAGCTAAATTCAAAAAGTTTCCAAGAAGATGAAATTAAAGGCGATGTAGAATTTTATTTAAAACCGACACAGCATTGGTCGGCTAGAGGAATATTTGATAAAAATAAAGCATTATGGGGAACTTTTATCATTAAAACTAAGATAGGAGATATTTGTTTTATAGGTGATTCGGGTTATAACGATACTCTTTTTAAAGAGATCGGAAAAAAACATAATATTTTAATAAGCCTTATTCCGATAGGGGCTTATGAACCAAGATGGTTTATGAAACCGGTGCATATGCATCCTGAAGAAGCCGTATTTACTCATTTGGACTTAAGCGCTAAATATTTTCTATAGCTAGTCATTTTGACGTCTTTCAATTAGCTGATGAAGCATTTAATGCCGTTCCTTTGGAACTCCGACAAGCTATGAAAAAACATAATATTGATGAAAATAAGTTTATTATCCCTGAAATAGGTGAATTTTTCCTATTTGATAAAAACGATTTATAGTTTATGAACTTAAATTAGATGTGTTTTGTCTACCCATACTATATGTTTTACTGGATCCCGTGAATAAATCACGGGATGACAGAGAGGAATAATAAGCCACACCAACCACCCCTGAACGACACAAAATTCAGTTTATAATGGAGATAAAAGCATATTTATTACTGAATGAAAATTGCCAATTTCTGATTTATCACAAGAAGAGAAAATAGAGCTACTAAATGATTGTGCTTGGGGCGTTGCATTAGTCCATAATATTCTACCACTTTTTGCTTCTACTATTCCTGTAGACATAAATATATTATCTGCATTACTTACTGAACAACCCAAAGCACTCATTAAAAAGTCACGTGTACGAGCTCCATTAGTCTTTATCATTTGCACATAATTAAGTAATACAAATATATCAGCTCCTATTTTTTCTCCTAAAATTATAACAGGTTCACCTATATTTTGAGTCATTGAGAAAGCTTTTTCTTCAGGCCATAAATAAAGACGTATATAAGCAATATAAGTATTATTTATAGGAGCTACGGAAACGAGATACTAAATCATCAAGCTTTTGTGTTCTAATATCTTTGTTGTGCAATAGCTTAACTCTTAAACCATTCTTCTGCATTGCTAAAGAAATTTCTTGCTTCAACAATTCTTCCAAATGATCTTCATAGTCATATTTACGTTCTTTGCAATTACCAATATCTAGGCGTATATACTTCCGTTTGCATCGGTAAAACTAATATTTCCTTGTATACATAAGATAATAAAAATTATAGATTTATGAAAAAGTTTATGCATAACATTTAAAGTTAAAAAAAATACAAATAAAGATACTTACATTCATTATTTTCATCAAGATTTATTTTTTACCTATTACGGTTAAATAATATGGTCATAGAATAAGCAAGTACGGCAAACATGCAAAGATATAAAATTGGGAATAGGTTAAAATCAAATGATTTTATTACCTTTGCACAAATATAACTAGCAGTACCGGACATTAACATTGAGCCGATATTATGTCCTAAACTTATAACACGATAGCGTTCTTTAACTACAAAAGACTTAATAACTATACTATGAGCGAGAGCATTAAAAGGTGCAACTGATGCAGCTAACATTAAACTAGCTGCAAGCCCTAAATTAGTCATTTGATATTTTACTGCTATCACAAAAAATACACTTGCTGTAATAGTACATATAAATGCGATTTTTAATACCGAATTAACTCCTAAGCGATCAGCAATAAAACCGGCAATCGGCATACAAACAGCAAAACATATTACTATTAAGACCGAAAAAGCACTCATAATAATACCGACTGAAGGTAATACGATCGGTAAATATTGCTTCATAAAGATGATCGCAATTTGATATGTTGCTCCAAAACCTCCGGCTAAAAATATTAACCGTGCAATATTTTTCCATTGCTTTTTAATTATAGAGCTAAGTTTTTCAATAGAATCTTGGCTATAGTGTGCTTTTTTAAACTCCGGTGTTTCATCAAATTTCCGGCGATAATAAAGAGTTATTAATGCAAGTGGTAAACTCAGTAAAAACGGAATACGCCAACCCCAATCCGGAAAAATATGAGAATTAAAGAAATTAGTTGCACCGATTCCGCATAATAAACCCATTACTCCTGTACATCTAGTTATTGCCGAGGCAGTAAATCGGTATTTTGCTCCTAAATGTTCAATAACATAAATCGCTGCACCGTCATATTCCCCTCCAATAAAAATACCTTGCATGAAGCGACATAAAACTAAAATTATTGTACTCCAAACTCCTATCGAGGAATAATCGGGCAATAAACCTATTATTAAGGTAGGGATTACAATACCGATAATCGTAAAACTTAAGGCTTTTTTTCGACCGTATATATCCCCTATACGTCCAAAAATATAAGCACCCATAGGCTTTGATAAATATGCTGCTGCATAAACGGCAAAAACATTTACAAGCTTTGTTAATAGATCAGTACTGGCTGAAAAGAATTTATCAGCGATAATTGCCGCTGAAAAACCATATAAACTATAGTCGTAATATTCAATAATAGTGCCTAAAAAAGCACCGAGAACTTTATTGCGTGATTTTGTTTGTTTCATTTTAAAGGTATACTGTGAGTAAACGAAAAGTAGGTAGACGAAGTTTAATTTGGACAAGAGTAAGGCGTCTTGAAGCTGATAACCGCAGCGTACATACTAGTACGTGAGGATTATCAGCAAAAGACAACATAGCCAATTTTTCAAATTAAACGAGTATACATGACCGCTTTGGCCGTTACTTAAAATCCTTCAAAGACCTCTATGTAAAGGTGGACTTCATATATCTAAACTGAATTAGTATTAGACAGGGACGATATCCTAAAAGTTATTGGTAGTCCTAGGTTAATATTAAGCTCACAAACCAAGCAGCCAAGAGCTAATATATCACTTTCCCATTTTACGTGCAAGGTTTTCTAGGTAACCTGCTATAGTAGTTAAGGTTTCTGCGAATTTTTCTTCGTCGGGATGATTTTTTTGAAGACCGTTTTTATTAAGTTTTTCTGTTAGACTAGCTATTTCAGCTTGCGCATTAAGTGATGCCATAACTAATAATAGCTCAAAAGAGGCTGTGGGACTACCAAGTTTAATTTCCGCTATTTTCTCATTCAATTTATTCGCTAAAGATAGTAATTCTTCCTCATCTCCATTATTACAATATAATTGAAAACTCTTGTTATTTAATGTTACCGTAACAATTGACATAATTATTTTTGCTGTTTTTTTATTTCTTCAAGTTCATTAATATAAATGTTAATTTGATCTAGCATTGTTATATAATTATCTTTTAATGCTTTATTTTCATTTTGTAATTTTTGAACTTCATTTTGATTATTTACAAGCATACTCAACAAATCATCGAGTTTATGTTCTACTTCTTCCATTAATTTCTTTAGACTGCTTACATAACTTGCTTCTAAAGGTAATTTGTACGTCGATCCTGTACTTGCATCCTCACGTACGTCTATGTACGCTGCGGCGCCGCGTTCCGTGTCTCCTTCAAATGCCTCTTTATTAGCTTCGTTCTGTAAGCAGTCTAATATTTCATTATCCATTTTCGTTTAAGCGTTAATTATGAATGGATGACTTACAATAATAATTGATAACATTATAATAGATATAAGTACTAATTGTTTTTTACGTTTATAATTTATCAATACCGTAGCTCTTTTATTATTTAATAATTTTTCGGTTTCGTCCTGTTTAGTAGCTTCTATCTGCTCTGCATTTCTATCTTTTACATTAAGATAATCCAAGTATAATTTTAAGTAACCTCTTACGTATACTTCTCCCGGTAAAACATCAAAATCACCCTCTTCTAAAGCTACTAAATATTTTTTTCTAATTTTTAAATCACTAGATACCTGATTTAAAGTTTTACCTGAATCTAACCTAATTTGCTTAAGCATTGACGACATAATTTACTCAAGTTTTTGTAAGAAAATTTCAAATTTCTTGTTTGCTAAAATAATTATATTTAAGTCTATAGTTTCTTGAGCTTTAATTTCTTTAATAAAATCAAGAACATTTCTAACTAAGTTATTATTATTATCAATCCATAAATCTAAATCAATAGTTGTTTTAGATTTATTAATTATTTTTATTAATAATCTACGTTGTTTGTCATATAAATCATCTTTTAGCGATTGAATACCTAAGCGACGCCAAAATGAATCGTTCAATTGCCTATCACAAGCTTTACGTAACCAATCAAGACTAAACATATCACTTATAACAAAATAAGCTTTTGCTATCTCTTTATTATTCCCTGAAGTCTGTTTTGTTACATATATAATGTCAAATACTGAAATTAAATTGTCAAATGTAGCAATAGTAGCAGCCAATGATTCCTCTACCCCGCTAGTGGTATAATGATTTAATTTTTCTTCAAATCTTATTTTAGTTTCTCCGACTAATAAAGTATCTACCGTTTTTCTTAAGTTTTGTGCAGGAACTCTAAACTCTTCTATAGTTTCACTAATATTAATAGGATGTTTTAAATTTTTAATAAACCACGAAATACCTCGACGCATTAATTTCGTTATTTCGGTAAACATGTCGATTTTTACATTGTAATCAATATTAGTAGGTAGCTTACTTAGCGTTTCCCATATATCATCAAGATCAAAAATTTCACAAATAATGGTATATGACCTTATTATATCACAAAGAGGAGCCCCAATCTCACGCTTTACAATACTAATAAGCGGTCCTCCAAGCTGATTCATTATTTTATTTATAGTAACGGTTTTAATAATCTCATGTTTAAGTGGATGAGATAAAATTTCATTACGAAACTTTTTTTGCATCATTTCAGGGAAATAATCTATAAGATATGCATCAAAATATTTATCATGGGAAAAAGTAGAATTAATTAACTCATGATAAGCAGATCTCTTACTATATGATAGCAATATGCAAAGCTCAGGACGCGTTAATACTTCACCGCTAATAGCTCTGTTATTCAATTCTTCTGCACTAGGCAAGAATTCATTTCCCCGCTCTAATACTTTTTCTTCTTCTAAAATATCTATAAATTGACTAAGTATATTAACAGTTAAAGTAGGAGATAGTTGCATAATTGTTATTGCTTCGGTTTGCTTATAATTATCAAGTAATACTAACTCTTCAACTTGCTTTGTCATATCGTTTAGAAGTTTATTACGTTCTTCTAAAGTAATTTTTCCTGAGGTTATCGCACTACTTAAAGCAATCTTGATATTTACCTCATGATCGGAGCAATCAACACCTGCTGAATTATCAATAAAGTCAGCATTTATGCGCCCGCCTTTTTTAGCATATTCAACTCTACCTCTCTGTGATACCCCAACATTACCGCCTTCTGCTATAACTTTTGCTCTAATTTCTTCACCGTCACATCTAAGGTTATCATTTGCTTTATCACCGATTTCTAAATTATTTTCCGTTTTAGCTTTGATATAAGTGCCTATTCCGCCATTCCACAATAAATCAACATCTGCTTTTAAAATAGCTTTAATTAATTCTTCCGGTGATAATTCATTATCATTTATATCAAGTAATTTTTTAATTTCCGGTGATAATTTTATTAATTTACTACTGCGTTCAAATACTTTGCCTCCTTTAGAAATAAGCTTAGAATCATAATCAGACCAATTAGAACCCTTTAAATTAAATAAACGCAAACGCTCATTAAAACTTGATAAAGGATCAGGAGTAGGATCAATAAATATATGTTTATGATTAAAGGCAGCAACTAACTTAATAGCCTCTGATCTGAGCATACCGTTACCGAACACATCTCCCGACATATCTCCTATACCTACGACGGTAATAGGGTCTTTTTGGACATCTAACCCTAAAGTTTTAAAGTGATTAGTTACGGAAATCCAAGCTCCTTTGGAAGTAATAGCCATTTTTTTATGATCATAACCTGCAGAACCACCGGAAGCAAAAGCATCATCAAGCCAGTAATTATATTCTCTTGCCACACTATTAGCATAATCCGAAAATGAGGCTGTACCTTTATCGGCAGCAACCACTAAATAAGGATCTTCTTTATCATAAATAATAACGTCGTTTGGATGTACTACTTTACCGTCAATGATATTATCAGTTATGTCTAATAAACCTCTAAGGAAATTCTTATAGCATTCTACCACTTTTTCCATATATTCATCACGAGTAAGCCCTTCCTCAGTAAAATGAACATAAAAGCCGCCTTTAGAACCGACAGGGACAATAACGGAATTCTTAGTCATTTGTGCTTTCATAAGCCCAAGGACCTCAAGCCTATAATCTTCTGCTCTATCCGACCATCTAAGCCCTCCGCGTGATACGGGACCGCCTCTTAAATGAACAGCTTCAAAATTTCTAGAATAAACAAATGCTTCGGCAAACGGAACAGGTTTAGGTAAATCCGGTACTTTTGAAGAATCAAACTTAAATGAAAAAATATGTTTATGTGGTTGATAGTAATTTGTTCTAGTAATAGCATTAACTATACCAAGCATATTACGTAGTACTTTATCTTCACTACTCATCTCAACGGTTACTAAGTAATTATTTAGTTTGTCTTTAATTACGTCACAATTATTATCCAAATGTTTAGGATTAAATTTTATATCAAATAGATTTACCAACATTTTTGTATATTCGGGATGTTTAAGTAATGTTAACTGTACATAGCCTTTACCGTAACTAAATCCCGTTTGATGTAAATATCTTGTTAAAGCTTTGACGAGTTTAACTTGCTTCCAATTAAAACCGGCAAGCACTATTAATTTACTTAAAGAATCATTAGCAAGCATCCCAAGTGCCATTTTGTCTAAAGCTTCTTCAACATTTATTTTTAATTCGGTAATATTATCCTTTACAGGTACAATAGAAGTTAAGATAAAATTATATATCCAGCTTTCTTTGATTGCGAGAGCCTCCTTAATTGCAAAAGTTTGTTCATCAATTGCTTTAAAACCTAAATTTTCTATTGGCGGCAATATGTTAGAAAGTGCAAGTTTTACTTTTGGACTATATATTTTTAAGTAAAATTCCGTTTCATTTACAGAAACTAGATTAAACATATATTTTTGTGACTTACTTGCTTCCGTTAGATATTCAATATCTACTAAAGCTATTTCCGGAGAAAATTTTTGCCGATAATCTGCCGAAAAAACATTATCAAAAAGCTTTAAATTAATACCTGCTTGATATTCACCGAATTTTTTAGAAAACTTAAAATAAAAATCTTCACTCCAACGTGTAGAGATACGATCTAAATCTTGCTGTATTATTTCTGCTTCAAAATTTATTTTATGTTCCCCTTGTGCTTCAAGCGTTACAAAAAGATAAGAAAAATTACCGGCTACTTCGGTGATATAGTTGGATAAAATTTTACTACCGAATTTTTCTGCTAAATAACAATCTATCATATTATGCATTTCAGCCGTTAAACGTTCTCGTGGCAGAAAAATTATGATATTAAGAAAAGAACTAGACCAATCATATTGAATAAATAATTTAAGCTTCTTACTCATCATACTTGAGAGCATATGTAAACACATACAATATAAATCGCCTTGATCAATTTGTATTAAAGCTTCTCTCGGTAACGACTCCATTAAAATTCTTAACTTATCAGCATTATAACCAGATAATGCAAAACCGGCTTTCTCAATTACAAAATTAAATTTTTGTCGTAGGATTGGAATATTACTTATTGAATGGTAATACATATTTGAATTATATATACCGAAAATTATACTTCCCGAAATATATTCACCCGAAGAGTCAAATTTTTTCACTAAGATATAGTCGATTAAATTATCTGAATGGATAAGCGACGCACTATTTATTTTACCGAGTATTATTAATTGATTTTGATATAAAGGATTAGCAGAACATTTTATAATATCATCAATCTCGTCTTTTACTTCTTGCCATATTTTTGCTGCTCCTATTTCATTGCTTAATTTTAAAGATTTTACTTCAAAATCAAGAGTCCCTAATAAAACCAAATTATCGTTTTGTAACCAATTTAAGAATTCTTTAGCCTCTTTAAAATTTAATTTATAATTATCAATTATATTTTTAGATAAATCTTGTAATTTTGTGAGTAATTGCGGTAAATGGCTATAGCTTTGCTCTAACTTTTCTAATCTTTCATTTATAGCCTCGGTTAAAAATGTAGTAGTTTTATCATCAAAATTTCCTAAAATGGTTAAATGTAGTATTGATTCTGATTTTTCATCCGACACAGAATTTTCTAATATTTTTTCTAACTCTCCTTTACTATTTCGGACACAGTTTATTACCGGATGGAGTAAAAACTTAGTTTGCAAATTCATGTTTTTAAGCAGACATATGATAAAATCAACAACATGCGGCTTATTATCAAGTAATATCAAGACATTTATTGCCGGATCATTTTCGATAACTGCCTTTGTTATTGCTATTTTTCTTGCTCTTGCTATCCTTTGCTTAAAAAACTTAAAGGCTTCATCTGCAAAATTTTGGAATAATTTTGCTCTATTCTCAAAATCATAATCTATCGGAATATAATTTAAAAACTTTTGAACAAAATCTATATATATGGAACTTGACTCACGTTCCTTGCTAAGTTCTAGAATTTTAGTTTTATAATTCGGGATTTGACAATTTAAACGGCTAAAGTTCAAAGAGGTTGTTTTTGGGGTCATGATTTTCTTAAGTAATAATAATATGATTATTTCTGTTGTTATTATATTATATAAAATAACTTAAGCAAGAGGCATAGAAAATAAGTGGAAACGATATTTGCACAAAGCTCTGCATTCGGTAAAGCAGGCGTAGCGGTTTTTAGGATTTCTGGTCCTAAAAGTTTAGAAGTTTTACAGCTACTTACCGGTAGAAAGGACTTTAAATCGAGATTAATGTATTATCAACAAATTACAGTCCCTGAAACTAAGGAGCTAATCGATAATGTTATGGTTGTTTATTTTAAGTCACCTGGTAGCTTTACCGGGGAAGACGTAGTCGAAATTCACACGCATGGCAGTAAAGCTATATCTATAATGCTGACAAATGCATTATTAAATATAGCTGGTATTCGTTTGGCAGAAGCAGGAGAGTTTACCAAAAGAGCTTTTTTAAATAACAAATTTGATTTAACGGCAGCAGAGGGGATAGCCGATTTAATTAATGCCGAAACTATAATGCAGCATAAGCAAGCAATTAGACAAGCAAGCGGCAAACTTGAAGAATTATATAATAATTGGCGTAGTCAGCTTTTAAAAATTATCTCTCTGCTTGAAGCTTATATAGATTTCCCGGATGAAGATATACCTGATACCGTCCTTAATGAAGTTACTAATACTCATACAATTCTTGTAAATACAATATCGGAATATCTTAATGATAACAGAAAAGGAGAATTACTACGAAGTGGTCTTAAGCTTGCAATTATCGGTCCGCCAAACGTTGGTAAGTCTAGCTTACTAAACTTCTTAATGCAGAGAGATATAGCGATTGTCTCAAATATTGCAGGAACTACTAGAGATATAATTGAGGGATATTTAGACATTGGCGGCTATCCTATTATTTTACAGGATACAGCAGGTATAAGAGAAGAAAGTAGTGACATTATCGAGCAGGAAGGTATAAAACGAGCTATAAATTCAGCTAAAACAGCAGATATTAAAATTATAATGTTTGATGCCGAAAAATTAGACTCCTCTATAAATGAAGATATTATTAATTTAATTGATGAAAATACTATCACAATAATTAATAAAATTGATTTAATCGAAGCTAGTAAAATCTTTTCTATTGAAAATAAATATAAATGCTTAAGAGTTTCAGTAAAAAATAATATTGCTCTTTCAAGTATATTAAAAAATATTGAAAATATTGCCGGAAACATGGCAGGATTTACCGAAACTCCTTATATAACAAATCAGCGTCATCGTAACTATTTACAACAAGCTCTCGCACATTTAACGGCTTTTAGCTTAGATAATGATTTAGTTCTAGCAACTGAAGATATTAGAATGACGGCACGCTGCATCGGTGCAATTACAGGTGTTATCAACGTAGAAGAAATACTAGACGAGATCTTTAAAAATTTCTGCATAGGTAAGTAATATTGTATAGCTCGTTCTATGTCATTCCCGCAAGGTATTATTGCATAGACACCAAATCGTCATTACGAGCGACTGTAAGGAGCGTGGCAACCTCATGAAACAGTAGATTTCTTGCATAACCTCCTTCTAAAGATAATTTGTACGTCAATCCGGTACTCGCATCCGTTTCCTGTAAATTCCTCTTTATAAGATAGGTTATGCAAAAAGTCTAGTCTAGTACAAAATGCCTGAGATTGCCATGTCGAGGCTTTGCCTCTCCTCGCAATGACAAAAAAACGAAACATTACAGCATAACAATCATCTTTCTCAAATCTTTCCATACATATATTAATTTATTTTAACTTTATCTTGACAAAAACATTAACATACTTTAGAAAGCACGTTTTATTAATTATAAGGAGTAATATTATGACATCTATATTAAATATAAATTTTAAATGCGTTATGCCTATATTTGGAAATGAAATAGTAAGCAGTTTACTGGGTAATGTAAGCCACATCATTCATAAATTAAGCGGTACTATATTTTCATCAGTATATAGTACTGTTGAAGGAGCTTTTAAAAAAGGTTATATAGTGGATAATATACAGTGTAATTGGAAAAACATTGAACAATCTTTCAATGAGTCCCCAAATGATTTTTCAATACTACACCAAGAGTGCAACAATGGTTTAAATACTCCAATAAATAATATTTTTATCGATGCTGAAAATAATCCTCATATACTTTTACAACAAGCCGTAACACCTCATCAAAACGGTACGGCTAGTATTCTTGGTCAACTTTATAAAGTAACGAATGATTATATGTTCTCTCAAGGCAATATTACCGAAACTAGCGGAGCTGATTTCTTAGGTTTAAATGAATGCACTAAAGAAGAAGCTATACGTGCTTTACAAAACTATAACGCTTATAAAGAAACTTTAATCCCTCGTGAATCGTTTATAAATACTCTTGAAAATACTCTAAATCACTTAGGTCTCTCTTTAGATAATGTCTCTCCTACAGAAATAGGTAAAGATATTTTAGATCAACTCGGTAAAGCTTACACTGACCCTACTACAGAAAGACCTAACGATGATACAAATGACGGTGGATATAGCGGTGCTTATATAGCTGAAGTAGCATTAGGCACATTAGCTGTAGGTACTATCTTAGGGTATTGCATTAAATATGGATGGGATTGGTATAAGGGAAGAAATATAAAAAATGAAAATTTAGATTTAGTAACGAAGAATAAAGAATTAGCATTTGTAGCACTACTATATGAAAATTTTAAGAATAATGCAGTTATATTAGATGAAGTTATAAAAATTAATAATTTACATGATATTATAAAACTAGCAAAATCTATTAAGGAATATGAATTCTCAATACTACCACTAACTAATTTAAATAATGAAATTGTAAAATTACATTCCCCATCCGCTATAGCAATAAACTTAGATTCTGCAAGCGGAATATTGCATGAAATATGTAAGAGTCTTGGCGGTGATGATAGTTTTAAGACTATCAGCAACTTTGCACGCTTAATAACAATTGTACGAACAGCAAATCCCAAGTCTGAAGGATATAAACAAAGCATTACAGAAATATTTGAGATATTTAACCCTCATTACGCAGATATTGACTATCAAAATTGCAAAACACCGTTATTAGCCGATGTATCATCACCATATGACTCCTCAGGTATAGAAGCATAGAACATTGTTAGTACCATCACAAACCATCATTGACCTTTTGAAAGTTATATATAAAATGATGCTTAGAGTAGCAAAGTGCTATTTCGGGGTGTCGAAACCTCTGCCAAAAGTGAGAACATTTCTCACAAAACTGATGCAATCCTCGACTTCACGGTCGGGGTTATAATAGTTGTGTCTAAGGTTTAAAGCTTAAGCTTAGAACCTAAAGGCTATTATGGCTATCGTTGATGGTTTTCTTACTCCCCCGACCACCAAGAGTTTATTTCTCTTCGGTGATTGAAACTTGAGCAGTTTAAGTTTAATCAATCGGGAACAAATATGTCTGACTAAAATACTAAAACCATCTCAAGATTCGTCATAGAATTTATTTTAAATGAAAATAAAAAAATCTAAGAGCCGAGATAGCAGATTTACTAGAAAGACCTATAACAAAAAGCAATATCGAAAGAATAGAACAACGCTTAGCAGAATTAGAAAAAATATTTAGTAATGATTTATAGCCTTGAAAGTATCATCATCTCATTTTATTAACTACCTACTATAAAAATAAGCACTAAGATCATTATTAACCATTATGGTAAATAGTGCAAAAATAGCAAAAGACGGTAAGGTTTCTATACCAGTTTCATCATATTAATGTAGAGAGGTAGATGCTTTAAAAGGAGGAAGAACATACATAATCACACCCGCCAATATTAGCATGATTATTCCTAGAATAATACCTACTATATTAAATGCATTTATAAAAGTAATATTAACCTCCTTAATTAATTCGTGAGCAAATGAAGGTGGTAGTTGTTGAGCAATAATTATTCCTTCACCGATTGAGTCATGAGCTATTTCTGACATTGATACAGAAACACCGTGAGGGATTACTAGATTGTTACTATATATAAAAGACGTAATACTCACAATAACAGCTATACCTAATACATTACCTAATTCATATGCTGTTTCTTGTAATGCTGCTACACCTCCGGATCTCACTGCCGATACTGCATTCATCATAACTGTTACGGTGGTAGAGAGGCATAGACTACTTCCTATGCCAAGCAATCCAAGATATACAATTAGTATTCGATAATAAATCTCTATAGTCTAATATACTAGGTAAAATCAATGATATAGAAAGATAAGCCCACTAAACATTATTACACGTGCGATAAATCGTGTGAGTAAATATGTGGCATAACTAAAGATGCAATTAAAGCAAAAACTGCTGCAGGCAACAGATAAAGACCTGCATACAAAGGACTTAACCCTTTGATAAACTGTAACCATAAGGACATAAGATACATTATGGATCCTAAGACACACGTAATCAGCAAATAAACTATTACTCCTATACTAAAATTGCTAATTAAGAATAAACGCATATCCACTAACGGATCATCACTTTTAAGTTGGCGTAAGGTAAATATTATTAGTAACACAATGCCAATTAATAGCATTCCGCCGGATGCTAGATTCATAATACCGTATTTAGCCAACATCTTAATGCCTTGAACTAAAGCTGCCATCCCAAAAAACGATTGAAATACTCCTATCCAATCCCATGGTTCATTACTAGGATTAGATGATTCAGGAATCCAAACTATGCCAAAAGCAATAATTACTAATGCAATAGGTGCATTTATAAAAAATGCAAATTGCCAACTTAAAAGCTCAACCAATACTCCTTCCTAGTACTGGTCCTATAGCTGCTCCTACGGTTGCCATTATTCCCCACACGGATATTGTGATCATACGTTCATGTGTATTATAAAGTGGAAGGCATCATCACTGATCCTCCTAACCCAAGTAAAGCACGACATAATACTAATCCCCATGAGCTATCAAATACATAAACTAACATTGAAGCGATGGAAAAAACTAAAAGCCCCCAAAGTAATAATCTTTTACGACTAAATCTATCTCCTAATGCACCTGCGGTAATTAGAAGACCTGATAATACTAATGCATATGCATTGATTATCCATAATTGTTGTAAATTAGATGGTTTTAAATCAAGGATTATAGTAGGCATAACAGCATGCAAGACTGTAGCATCCATCGATACCAAAAGTAAGCAAATGCTTAAAATAATTAAAATATGCCATCTAAATTTATAAGATATAGATGATGAATTATCTTTAGCGATATATTCAGTTTGCAGAAATTGTGATACCATATGTGATAAGTTATTTAATAAGGGTTTTACTAAATCTATCTTTTTCGAGAACTATGGGACTGTTAACAAGTAATTTAATTAGCTTTAAAATTTATTTTGTTAATAGTCCTAGGTTAATTCAGTTGGTAACATAGTAAGCAAGTCCAAATCAATTAACCATAACACAAGTAAATTTAACATCTAAGCATCACCTAGTATGGAAGTCAAGATTTAATCTTACAAGCACAATAACATAAATAAAATTTGATTTTTCTTTCTCAAGCTTATATTTTAATTGGTAAGTTTATAATATGGAAATTTATGTCAAATACAGATAAGGAAAGAGCCATTGCCGCAGCACTCGCACAAATTGAAAAAAGCTACGGTAAAGGTTCGGTAATGAAACTAGGGCAGCGTCCGCATGTTGATATAGAGGCCTTATCGACCGGCTCACTTGGGCTAGATATAGCTCTTGGAATCGGCGGTGTTCCCAAAGGTAGAATCATCGAGATTTTCGGTCCTGAAAGCTCAGGTAAAACCACTCTAACATTGCATTTAATTGCAGAAGCTCAAAAAAAAGGTGGTACATGTGCTTTTATTGATGCCGAGCATGCATTAGACCCCGCTTATGCTAAAAAATTAGGCGTAAATATTGATGAGCTTATTATTTCACAGCCCGATACAGGTGAACAAGCCCTAGAAATTGCCGATACGTTAATTCGCTCCAGCGGTATTGATATGATAATAATAGATAGTGTTGCGGCTTTAGTACCAAAATCAGAGATTGAGGGCGAAATGGGTGATGCTCAAATGGCTTCTCAAGCAAGGTTAATGAGCCAGGCTTTGCGTAAGCTTACCGCATCAATTAATCGCACCAATTGTATTACTGTTTTCATCAATCAAATCAGAATGAAAATAGGTGTGATGTTCGGTAGTCCTGAAACTACAACAGGCGGTAATGCCTTAAAATTCTATGCTTCTGTTAGGATCGATATAAGAAGAATCGGCTCCATTAAAGATAAAGAAGAAGTAATAGGCAGCCAAACCAAAGTAAAAGTAGTCAAAAACAAAGTATCTCCTCCATTTAAAACTGCAGATTTTGATATAATGTACGGTTCAGGTATTTCAAAAGAAGGCGAGATAATCGACCTTGGAGTTAAGCTTGATATTGTTGAGAAATCCGGCTCTTGGTTTTCCTACAAGAACGTACGCATAGGTCAAGGACGTGAAAACGTCAAACAATATTTAAAAGAACATCCACAAATTTCCAACGAAATTGAGAAAATAATACGTGAAAAATCATCAAAAATTACTAATATAAATCTTGATCAAACGGAGGAAGGAAATGATTGATTTAACAGGTAAAACTTCCTTAATTACGGGAGCTTCAGGAGGCATAGGCGGAGCTATAGCGAGGTTACTGCACAAACTTGGAAGCCATGTAATTATTAGCGGTAGTAATGAGGAAAAATTAAAATCCCTTGGAAATGTTGTAAAAGATAATTATACGATAGAAGTATGTAATCTTGCCGATAAGGAAGAATGTAGCAATTTAATATCTAAAGCATCAAAGTTAGATATTTTAGTATGTAATGCCGGTATTACTAGCGATACGCTAGCAATTAGAATGAAAGATGAAGATTTTGACAAAGTTATTGATATTAATTTAAAAGCAAATTTTATTTTAAATCGTGAAGCAATCAAAAAAATGATACAAAACAGGTATGGACGTATTATTAACATATCTTCAATAGTAGGAATTTCAGGTAACCCCGGGCAGGCTAATTATTGTGCTTCTAAAGCCGGTTTAATAGGTATGACCAAATCGCTCTCTTACGAAGTTGCAACCAGAGGAATTACGGTTAATGCAGTAGCTCCAGGATTTATTAAATCAGATATGACCGATAAACTCAATGAAAAACAAAGAGAAGCTATAGTACAAAAAATTCCGCTAGGCACTTACGGTATGCCGGAAGACGTGGCAAACGCAGTCGCATTTTTAGCAAGCGATCAGGCATCATATATTACCGGTCAAACTATACATGTAAACGGCGGTATGTTAATGGTATAAAAATTAATAAGATTATTTTGTGCTAGCATAAAATAATTTTTTGTGCTAGAAGTTCTTTTAAAGATAAAATGCGATGAATATTTTAAATAAATATTCATACAGTTAAAATAAAGTATAATAGCTGAATAACCGCTATTATACGGCATATAAAATTAAATGATTTATGGAGTTCAAAATTATGAGTACAACGGATAAGATCGAACAGAAAGTTATTGAAATGGTTGCTGAAAAGCTAAATAAAGATAAATCGATAATAACTACGGATTCAAGATTTATAGAAGATTTGAAAGCCGATAGCCTTGATACCGTAGAGTTAATGATGGCAATAGAAGTTGAATACGGTATTGATATCCCTGATGATGAAGCCACTAAAATTAAAACCGTATCCGATGTTATAAAATATATCAAAGAACGCCAATCTTAATCTGCATAAATTAAATCCCTAATAGATAATTAAAAATGTCGAATCAAAGAGTAAATAAAAGAGTAGTTATTACCGGACTTGGACTTGTTACTCCTGTTGGGCTTAATGTTAGCTCATCTTGGCAAAATATTGTAGACGGAGTAAGCGGTATAAAAACTATTACAGAATTTGACACTTCTAAACTTGCGTGTAAAATTGCCGGACTTATAGATAACTCTGAGAAAGATGGATTTAAACTTGAAAATTTCACACAAGCAGATGACATTAATAGACTAAGTAAAATGGATAAATTTATCCATTACGGAGTAGCAGCCGTAACCGAAGCAGTTGAAGATAGCGGCTGGTTACCCGACGATGAAAAATCTCGTGATAGAACCGGCTTGATATTAGGTTCAGGAATCGGCGGGCTTAAAATGATCGAAGATACCTCTATCAAACTTTATCAAGAAAATAACGGCAAAGTTAGTCCTTTCTTTATCCCCGCTTCATTAATTAATCTTTTATCCGGTCTTGTTTCTATAAAATACGGTTTTAGCGGTCCAAACCAAGCAGCAGTAACAGCTTGCTCTACAGGGGCACATGCTATAGGCGATGCTATGCGTATGATAAAGCATGGCTATGCCGATGTTATGATCGCAGGCGGTGCGGAAGCTCCAGTTACACCTGTCGGAGTTGCAGGTTTCATTGCTGCTAGAGCATTATGTACTAAATATAACGATAATCCTGAAAAAGCCTCAAGACCTTGGGACAAAGACCGCAACGGCTTTGTTATGGGTGAAGGAGCAGGCGTTGTAGTCTTAGAAGAATATGAGCATGCCTTAAATCGAGGGGCTAAAATTTACGGTGAAGTTATAGGATACGGCTCTACAGGTGACGCCTATCATATGACAGCTCCACATCCTGAAGGTAGAGGAGCTTATAGAGCGATGAGAGATGCAATGCTAGATGCAACTATCACGTCCGATATGATTGATTACATTAATGCACACGGTACCTCTACTATACTTGGTGATGGAATAGAATTAGCAGCCGTACAAAAATTATTTTTAGGAGCGAATCCCAAAGTTTTAATGTCTTCTACTAAATCATCAACAGGACATTTGCTTGGTGCAGCAGGAAGTGTTGAGTTTATCTTTTCAGTTCTTGCAATTAGAGACCAGATTGCACCGCCAACCTTAAACTTAGATAACCCTATGGATGAGGTGAATATAGATTTAGTTGCACTTAAAGCTAAGAAAACTAAGATAGATTACGTGCTTTCCAACTCGTTCGGATTCGGTGGTACTAATGCTAGTTTAGTGATTAAGAGTATACTCGTTTAATTTGAAAAATTGGCACAAAGTCCTATAAGCACTGTGGTACTCACGTATTAAGTATACGTTCCGCTCCTCGTCTTATGGACTCCTCGTGCTTTTCCAAATTAAACTTCGTCTACCAACCTTTAACTAAAGTCATTCCTGCGAAAGCAGGAATCCAGTAAAACATATAAAAACTTATTTTTATATGTTTATTCTATCAAATATGTAATTTTGTACCAATATTAAGGTTATTTTTCTAGATTCCTGCTTTCGCAGGAATGACATAAAAACTAGCCAATAATCAACTATGACCCCAATTTATTACATTAAAGACGGTAACTTAAGTTTTGCGGATAAAGTAATTTTATCTGATTTAGAGCTTTATTTGTACAAAGGCGATAAGATTTGTCTTATAGGACGTAACGGCTGCGGGAAATCAAGCTTAATGAAAGTCATATCAGGTGATTATGAGTTAGATAACGGTGAATTATTTCAAGATCCTTTAGTTACAACCGGTTATTTAAGACAAGATATTTCTATAAAAACTCATCTAACTGTTTATGATTTTGTCTTACAACAAACAGATAGTACAAAAGAAATAGATAAATACCAAATCGATATAATTCTAGAAAAATTACAAATCAACGGAACAGATAATTTATCCACCTATTCAGGCGGTCAACTGAGAAGAGCAAGCCTTGCTAAAGCTTTAATATTAGAGCCGGAAATATTACTACTTGATGAACCGACTAACCATCTAGATATTGCAACAATCGAATGGTTAGAAGAATTTGTTAAATCTTATAACGGTGCTATTATTTGCGTTAGTCATGATAGAACATTCCTCTCAAATGTTACTAATAAAATTTGGTGGCTTGATAGAGGAATTTTACATAAATCCGATAAAGGATTTAAATTTTTTGATGAATGGCAAACAATCATCATAGACCAAGAAGAAGCCGCTCTTCGGAAATTAAATAAAAAATTATCTCAAGAAAATGAATGGTTAAATGCTGGTGTTACTGCTAGACGTAAGCGGAATCAAAAGAGACTTACGGATTTGAAAGCTTTAAGAGCAATAACACAAGAACAGACTGCAAAACTAGCCAGTTCAACACAAAGAGTTAGGGCAGCGCTTGCTGAAAATATAGCTAAAAGTAAATTCATTATTGAAGCAGATAATATTACTTTTAGTTATAAAAATACTAAAATTATTGATAATTTTAGCTTTCGTGTAAAAAAAGGCGAAAAAATTGGTATAATCGGTGCAAATGGCTCAGGCAAATCTACCTTTATCAAACTACTAACAAAACAGCTTACCCCTGAAAGCGGCAAAATTATATATGGCAGTAATTTAGATATTTCATATTTTGATCAACATAGAGCAAAACTAGAGCCTAATCATACATTACAACAAACTTTATGTCCTACAGGCGGTGATCAAGTATTTTTGCCAAACGGTAAAACCATACATGTTGCCGGTTATTTAAAACAATTCATGTTTAATCCTAAACTACTTAATGCAAAAACTGCTATTTTATCAGGCGGTGAAGCTAATAGATTATTACTTGCAAAAATTCTAATTAACCCTGGAAATCTGTTAATTTTAGATGAACCGACTAATGACCTCGATATGGATAGTCTGGAAATTTTACTAGATATACTTGCAGATTATTCAGGTACTTTAATAGTCGTGAGCCATGATCGTGACTTTTTAGATAGGTTAGTCACTAGAACTTTAGTTTTCGCTCAAGGTAAAATTCATGATTTAACAGGAGGTTATGAAGATTATAAGCAGTATTTTACTACCTCTCCTATAGCCAAAAAAGCTTCAAAAGCACTACCACTAACTTCTCAAAAAGAACCTCTAAATAAAAAGCTATCTTATAAATATCAGCGTTTGCTTGAAACATTGCCCAACGATATTGAAAAGCTAGAAATATCCATCAAATACTTAGAAAAAAAACTTGAAGACGTTAATCTATATTTAGATAATCCTCAAAAATATAACTGCATTACTAGCCAATTAATTAATGATAAAAAGAAACTAGACGAGTTATTAAATCAATGGCTAGAAATACAAGATTAATTTTTGTTAAAATTTTCTTGACTTAATTATTAACTTTTGTTAACGTTTCTTGGCATTAATATTAAAGATGATGAGCATGTATGTCTGATATAACAGCTACATTAAAATATAAATTCGATAATTTAAAAGAGCATCTTAAAAATTCTTGTTCTCGCTCTCAAATAGAAACAATTCTAGGAGAATTGAGTAGTTTACAAAGCGAAGCAGCTTCATATGGCTTGAATTTTGACATATCCAATCTAAAAGAGAATGCTGAAACTAAGATCAAGAACTATGAAGTAGAACAATCTATTGAGAAAGCTAGGGTTCAAGAAGAAGAATTTCTAAAATCACAAAGAGCAATAAAACTTGCCGAAGAAGAAAAAGAAATCGCACAAAGAATTGCTGCACTTAATAATTTGCATAATGAATGTATAAAAAATATTACTAAAGATACTAAAAGAATTGAAGAAAGTAATAAACGTTTAGATAAGATAATAAATAAACTGGAAAAGGAAAACATTATTGATCATGAAGAGTTAAATCGTGAAATATTAACTCATGAAGAAATATTTAAACTAAATCAAGCGCATAAAGTATTATATGGAAACCATAAAAAAATAACTGAAGAACACAAACAAGCACATACAGAATTAAATGAATTAAATACAACAATAACGAATTTATCACAACAATTACAAGAAAAAGGCTTAGCACCAAAAAAAGTTAAAGAATTAAAAGGAGAATTAGAATTTCACCAAGAAATGCTAAAAATACATAAGGCACATGTAGAGAAGATTGAAAATAGTAAAAAAATATTAGATCAAGAAATTATTAAACATGAAAAAGAACACAACATAAATAAAGATAAAATAAAGAAATTAGGAAGTGATATTAAAGAGCGTTATAAAAAAGAACCAGAAAAATATTTAGATGCATATGAAAAATATGTAGTTCTCAAAAATCAGCATAAAGCAATTAAGACAGACGGCGTTGTAAAGGATATAGAGCATCATAATAAAGTAATAAATAAAATTAACGTGGATAAAACTAAATCTTTAGCTAATAAAATCAGAGAACAAACACAAGTAAAAGATACTAATACTGGGAGTTTATCTCCTGCTCGTACTCCTAATATTAAAGTTACAAATAATAAAACGAGAGGAATTTAACTAAATAGTAATATTATGTCTAAATTTAAAAATTTAACTCCTGAACAAAGAAAAGCAGCTTTAGAAGCTGCAAAAGTACAATTTGAAGAACAACAGCAACAACATGACGCAATATTTGAAGAAGCTGTGCAAGCGAGTAGTCAAGTCCACCAATATAATCAAGATTTAGGTAATTGTGTGGATAATGCTTCCAAAGATACCAAACTTGCCGGTAAAGATTCTAAAAGCGGATGTTGTGAAATAATGTAACATTCTAAAAGCTGTAACTATATAGTTGCAGCTTTTGTATCATTTTGAATTCAGCTCGAAAGACCTATTGCCTGTATTTTTTCTGACAATTTAAAGCTAATCTCACCTGGAAATATTACATTAATTTGATCAAGTTTTAAATCTTCTAAAGATATTTGCATTGATTTTGTAATGCTCGGTGTATTTGTATATTTAATTTCAAACCCCAAACGTTTTCCATTTTTAAAAATTAAAAGATCTATTTCCGTTCCATTATGAGATGACCAAAAATAACATTCTTCGGGTTCGGCTTTATAATATCTAATAATTTGTTCTAAGGCAAATCCTTCCCATGATGCACCTATTTTAGGATGAGTGCTTAAAGATTCATAATTATTTAAGCCTAATAAAGCGTGATATATTCCACTATCTCTAAAAAAGATTTTTTTTGGAGTCTTAACTTGTCTTTTTTTAAGGTTTTCATACCAAGGCTGCAAAATACGGATCATAAAAGTTCCCTCTAAAATATCTAAATAATGCTTTGCGGTATGATATGAGATAGATAAAGAATTTCCAAGTTCTGAAGCATTAAATATATTAGCGTGATAATGGCAAAGCATTAACCAAAACCTACGTAACTGCATAAACAGAATTGTAAAACCTAAATTTGGTATATCTTCTTTCTAAAAATGTTTTAATGTAATTCTGACGCCATAAAGCACTTAACTCTTCATCATCCTGCAAGATATGATAAAGGGAATCCGCCGCGTATCATCCATAATTGCTGAGTACCTGACACTTCAGATAAGGTAAACGGTGTCATTTCAATATAACCTATTCTACCTGCTAGTGTTTCAGAACCTTGTTTAATTAAGTCTCTTGATGCACTGCCTAGTACTAAAAATTTAATATCAGTTGTATCAACAAGAACTCTTAAAATAGGGAATAGATTCGGTTTATACTGAATTTCATCAATAATAACAAATCCTTTTAGATCAGACAAAGCAAGCATCGGTTCATTTAATCTTGCTAAATCTAAAGGATTTTCAAGATCAAAAATATTGGTTTTAGGAATATTATAAGCTTCTACGAATTGTTTAGAAAGTGTAGCTTTTCCGCACTGCCTTGGTCCTAACAAGGCACAAACTTTATGAGTTTTAAAATGTTTTATTATTGATGAAAGGAATTGTTTTCTAAGCATTTAAATTAGTACCATGAAAATTAGAAACATAATGTTTAATTCTCAGTATAGAAAGAAAAAACGACAAAGTCAAAACGCTTTTTCTCGTTCTGCAACTATAATCGCATGTATTTTTTTAAGCGTCCGGTCAAAGTCATCGTTAGTAACTACATAATCATACTCATTAGCATATGATATTTCGTTTTGTGCCGACTGCATACGTAATTTTATTGCTTCTTCATTATCGGTCGCTCTATTTCTTAAGCGTTGTTCCAATACTTCAATATTAGGAGGCAATACAAATATAGCAACAACATTAGTAGCATTTTTCTTAATACTCCTTGCTCCTTGCCAATCAATATCAAACAAAACATCCAAGCCTTGATTTAATAACATTTCGATATATTCTTTAGGCGTACCGTAATAATTATCGTATATTTTAGCATATTCAAGGAATTTATTCTGCTTAACTAATTCTTCAAACTCTAGACCGGTCTTAAAGTAATAGTTTATGCCTTCTACTTCTCCTAAACGTGGTTTTCTTGTAGTTGCCGAAATAGATAAACGCAAATTATTATCTATTTTCAATAATGCTTTAGCTAAACTCGACTTACCTGTACCTGAAGGGGAAGATAAAATTATAATCAGTCCTTTAGAGTTCCTCGAAAGTTCTACTTCTAGAGGTAATTTAGACGTCGCTGCGGTGCTACGTTCCATGTCTCCTTTAAATTCCTCTCTATAAGCGAATTTCTGAAGAACTCTTTTATTTTTTGTTGTCATATTTTATGTTTTATTTCGTAGGTACAGCATATTTCAGAAAGATTTAGACAAGATGAATTTAAATGTGAGCCTGCGAAAGCAGTAGGTAAACTACGTGAGTACAGGCGAGTCATGCAAAATTCGCTTGTATCAAGCTTTATGAATTATTCTGTACTTTTCTTTTTATTACCTCATCCATAGTACAATTAAAATATTTTGCTATTTTTAAAATAGTATCTATTTCAGGGTTGAATTCACGATTAGCTTCCGCTCTCATAATTCTGCTAACAGTCGTATAAGGGATATTAGTGACTTCGGCAAGATATTTACGATCTATCTTTTCTTGTTTTAATTTTTCTTCTAAAAATTCTTTTACTTTAGTAGCAAGTGCCATATTAATAACCTCTGAATAAATAAAGGATAGATATATACTAAAGTGTGTTGAGTATTACCAGCCTTGTTACATGGATCGCAAAGCCTACTCAATGTCATTCCCACGTAGGCGAAAATCTAGTAAAACCATATAAAAAACAAGTTTTTATATGGTTATTTTATCAAATATATAACTTCTGTAGCAATATTGAAATTATTTTGCTGAATTCCCGCCTACACGGAAAAGCTTTGTTGCGTGGATCAATTTCACCTCTGTCATCCTGCGACTTGATCACGGGATCCAGTTAAAAATACTAAAATTATTAGTATTTTTTATTGTTGTTTGGCCCCCGTGGTCAAGCCACGGGGTAACACACAGGGGATTATACCGGTCCATACAACAAAGTCCTGATTCTGCGGTAATGATATAGAGTACAAAAAAAACAGAAATTACTTCTTAGGCAATAATACTTGTACAAATTCCGTTTTAGATAGATCAGCTGCTACGTTTACCATAACATCATGTTCCGTAACTTTAGACACATAGCCCACTAAAATACCTGCAGGATAAATATTACCGTGTCCAGAGGTTACTATCTCCTCATCTTTCTGTACTAAGTGATTGTTAGGCAAGTATAAAATTTTACTATTATTATTATTACCTGCTAAAATACCTTGTTCTCTTGAAGAATTAGCTTTAATAGGTATTCTAGAATTAACATCGCTAATTAACATTACTTTAGCATAATTATTACTCACTTCTATTACTTTTCCTACTAATTTTCCTGAATTAACAACGATTTGATCAGGTTCAATGCCTTGCTTTTTACCTGCAGAAATCAAAGCAGTTCTAGAAAAGGGATTAAAGGAAACACTCAGTAATTTAGTAGTAATATATTCAAATTCTTCTTCCTCAGCAATCGTTAACAAATCTTTTAATGCAATGTTTTCGGCTCTTACCGATTCTACTTCACTTTGTAAATGTTGTAATCTTGCTATCTCAAGTTTAAGTTCTATATTTTTTCGTTCCAAATCTTGAAAATAAACAAATTTTTGTGTTATTGAATTTATATATTCAAATATATCTTCATAAACTGCTAAACCGGTTGATACTATACTACCGGTTACTTCAAGTGATATACTAGATATTTTTTTAGATGTAGTAAAAAATAAATATACAGACAATCCAAGCCCAAATATAACAAAAAAACGCTTAAGAGTATTTGATATTATTCTTATTAATTCTAATGAATTTGAAGAATTTTTTACTCTATTTGCAAGTATTGCCATTTTTAATCCTGTTTAAATAGTACATGTTTTAGCTTTGTAAAATCTTCAAGTACTTTTCCTGTTCCAAGTGCCACACAAGAGAGGGCATCATCTGCAACTATTACTGGCAATTTAGTGGCTTCACTAAGAACAAAATCAAGATTTCGTAATAATGAGCCGCCGCCTGTTAAAACAATTCCCTTATCAACTATATCTGAAGATAATTCAGGAGGTGTTGCTTCTAGTGCTACTTTTACCGCTTCAACAATTTGACTTACCGGTTCAATGAGACTATCAGCAATTTGTCTTTCGTTCAATATCATTTCTTTAGGAATACCATAAATTAAATCACGTCCTTTAATTTCCATCTTTCTCGGCTCAGCATTTTCATCTACATAAGCCGTACCTATTTCTTGCTTTATCTTTTCAGCAGTAGCCTCACCTATCAATAGGTTATAGTGCCTTCTTATATATGAGATAATAGCTTCATCCATCTTATCACCGCCGACTCTTACCGACCTTGCATATACTATGCCCCCTAGTGACAAAACTGCAACTTCGGTAGTGCCTCCTCCAATATCAACAATCATCGAACCGGTCGCTTCCGTTACAGGTAGCCCTGCTCCGATCGCTGCCGCCATAGGTTCTTCAATTAAATAGACATCCCTACCCCCTGCACTTTCTGCTGCTTCTTGGATAGCACGACGCTCAACCGGCGTAGAACCGGAAGGCACACAAATAACAATTGTCGGCCCAAAAAAAGAGCGACGATTATGCACCATTCTAATAAAATACTTTATCATTTCCTCTGCGCCCTTAAAATCGGCAATAACACCGTCTTTTAAAGGTCTTTTTGCTTCAATATCCGTAGGAGTACGCCCAAGCATCATTTTTGCTTCATGACCATAAGCATAAGGCACAAAAGCACCGTCTTTTTTTATTAACGCAATAACAGAAGGTTCCCTTAGAACAATTCCACAATTTTTTTGATAGACAATAGTATTTGCCGTACCAAGATCTATGGCCATACCGGAAGAAAACCCTTCCAAAAATTTCATTATCATTTTATTTTTTCTCTCTAAATTCTAAAAACACTTCTATAGAACTGTTAACAAAATAAACAGTCCCATAGTAAATAAAAATTTAATATAGACGAAGTTTAATTTGGAAAAGAGCGAGAAGCCTCGGAATTTTTGACCGCAGCGTAGAATACTACATGAGGATCAACAATGAGAAGCGACGATGCCAATTTTTCAAATTAAACTTCGTCTATATTAAATTTCTTTATAA